>JAYSSH010000024.1:0-4708 GCA_043720635.1 Candidatus Kaiserbacteria bacterium | reverse complement strand
ACTACGCATTGTTGGATAGAATATTTCAAAATAAAACCTTCCATTCGAATGGAAGGTTTTATTTTGAAATATTCTATCCAACAATGCGTAGTAAAAGTATAAATACTATATATGGATAAAAACCAAGTTACGATGATTGCGGTAGGGGCTGGTATTGTTGGTTTACTTGTGGGTATGGCCGTTGCCTCTGTAGGTGATGGTGGCAGCGGTGGTAAACACCGCATGAATGGTGATAAGGATATGATGATGAATGATGTAAATCGTGACGGTAAGGGCATGGATAATGGCATGATGGGTATGAATCATTCAGGGATGGAGATGGGTGGCATGATGGTAGAAAGCGAACGCGAGTTCATTACTGAGATGATTCCACATCATGAAGAAGCAATAAATAGTGCTAAAGAAGTATTAGCGCGTGGAGGGACAACTCCTGAAATCCGTACGTTGGCTGAAAACATCATTACCGCTCAAGAAGCTGAGGTGGCTAGTATGAAAACCATGTTTAAAGACTGGTACAGTGCTGATTATAAGCCGGAAGGAAACTATAAACCAATGATGCAAGACGTGAGTAACCTCTCGGGTGTAGAGCTGGATAAAGTGTTTTTAACTGATATGATCATGCACCATCAAATGGCCATCATGATGTCACAAAGCGTTACTTCGTATCTTGTACATGATGAACTTAAAGCCCTTACTGCCAATATAAAAACTTCACAAAAAGCAGAAATGGAAACAATGAAGACTATCTTGACGACATTATAAATTGACTTTACTTTTGAAAATTTTAACGTATAATATTAATATTGTAATTTAAAGGGAGATGACTAATGAAATTGTTCTTGTGTTCGATAGTGCTGTGTTTTGGCGTCAGCATGCCAGTAAACGCAGCATGTCCTGAAGGACATATCAGCTGTGAAGAGGCGTCCCGACTCAACGGTGCTGCCAGTACCATGAGTACGATGACGGGCACCTCAACGTCCACTATTCTCACGTGCGACGAAACCACAACATCATGATCAAGAAGGGCGACCCAGGCATATGCCACGGTCGTCCTTTATCTTTTAGGTAACAAGGCCTCCACGTAGTACATTATACGAGGTCCTGCATTGTACTTAAAAATTACCCAAAATCTATATTACACCACACTTTTCTTAAGTAGGAGGCAAGACCTCCTATCTTGTTTTTATTTCTGGCACTTTGGGCAGTAATGTGTGCCTCTGCCAGCACAGCGGATTTTTACTATCAGGGTTTTGCAACGGGGGCAGGGGGTGCCTTGTTTGCCAAATACTTGTAGGTATTCAGTAAAGTTTCCAGCGTTTCCGTTACTGTCAATAAAATGTTTAAAGGTGGTACCACCAACCTTGATTGACTCGTTCATCACGTCTCCGGCGGCTTTTGCGAGCAATGTCGATTCACGCTTAGTAAGTGCGTTGGCGAGGCGAGTGGGGGCGATTTTAGCCCGCCAAAGGGCTTCATCGACATAGATGTTTCCTAAGCCGGCCACAAAGGATTGATTAAGCAACGCTGCTTTGATTGGTGTTTTTCGACGTTTGAGTGCTGTGGTAAACCACGTTGTATCAAACTCAGCATGGATAGGCTCGGGTCCGTAATTTAATTTTATTTTTTCAAGCTCGGAAGCACTTACCACTTTAAGGTACCCAAACAAACGCATATCATTAAAGTACATCGTGCCACTGGTGCCAAAATGTATCGCGAGGCGCGAGTGTTTGTGGGGGAAGCCCGACCCGTCACCTTTAGTCATTGAATGACCGCCCCCCGTGACTGCACCTTTAGTATCAACATAGAAAAACTGTCCCGTCATTTTAAGGTGTCCCAACATAAACACTTCGGGCTGTCTGGCAAAGCAAAATATTAGTAGTTTTCCTACTCGGTCAATATGATCAATTGTTAAGCCAACTACTTTTTTAGTAAACTTAGTATCACCGGCGGTAGTTTTTGGGTGATAGATTGTAACTCCGGTAATCGTTTTACCTCGTAGTTTATGGAGGAGTTGTAACCGCACAGTCTCGACTTCTGGGAGTTCGGGCATAATAAGGTTATTTTACGTGAAAAAATCATTCGGCACCAATAATATTTTTAAAAAATAAACAATTTCGGCCCCAAACGCTATGGAATGGGACCGAGTCTTTATTTATTTTTGCGGAGTAGCCATTTATGGCCAAATGGTCCATATTGAAAACGTATTGTGCAGTGTAGTTTCCTGGCCCATTTTTTTAAGGTGATATGAGGAATCATCTCTGACGCCTTATCTCCGAGCAGAAACGCACCAATTGTGTCATCCATTTGAAAAGGACGCTCCAAATGAATGTAGCCACCAACTTGGGTTGCTTCGACTATAAAAGCAAGTTGCTTGAACAGTCTGTTATAGATTAGGTCGACATAAGCCTCACTTTGTCCTAGCGTCATAAAAGCTTGTAACCCAGCTAATGGACGAAAGGTGGTAAGGGTTAACTTGCCCCGTTCGTTTTGTATTTTTTGCAAACAAATCTTTAGTGATGTTGGATTAAAGATATCTAGACGAATAGCGGTACAATCTCTTTCAATGAAGTAACTACTGGTCGACATAGACATTTGATACGAATGATCAAAACCTAAGCGAGTTGCTACGGTGTTTCCGCAAACGTCCAAATGCAAGACAGGCTTTCCTTGCAGTCTTGTATCTTTGGCATATTCCTTGATTTCTGCTAGCCACGCATCAAGTCTCGAGTCTGTAAAATACAGAGCTGTGAACAAACGGTCTACAGGATAGTTATGACGCGACGCCGCACAACGAACTTGAATTCCATGTAACTTTTTTATTGCTTCACGCAATTCGGCTGAACTATAAGACATCAATTTCTCTCCAGATGGACTGTTTCTTTTTTGAATATACTAGGTATGTCTCTTTTTTGCAATAGCTTATCGCCTAAATTTGAATTCTTAAAATAATGAAAAACCGACCAGGTGGTCGGTTTTTCTGTTAGCCTTCGCAACTGACACAGACAGATTCACTTGCCATGTGTATCCGCGGTTTCATTGGGGCTGAACTCGCGACTTCTGGTAAGTCAAAATTGATATCGAATGTGTTATTTGCCATATAACTACATTTTACCATGTGGCAAAAATTCATGTCTGGCCATAACTGTGTATAGAGGTAGCCTCGTGGTAGTTTTTGGTCTGCCAAGAAACGCATTGGCTCGCTAGTCAAGTAAGATGTAGTTACCGAGTAAGTTTAAACGCAATATAAATTCCGATAATTGCTCCGATGGCATTACCCAAAAGCGCACTTATAGAAAAAACACTAGCGCCCCACATAATACTCGGTATATAGCCACCGAGTAACCCGCCGAGGAACATCCCGAGGTAAATAGTGCGCTTAGATTCCATTTCACTCATAATAGCACAGCGAAAAACGCAAGAACCCTAGGATTAAATTCCTAGGGTTCTTGAAATAACTACATTTTTAAGTGGGAGGTCTCGCCTCCTCCTTAAAATTTATTTAATTACAACATTAATCAACTTTACTCAAGGAGGAGGCGAGACCTCCTCCTTGGTGGTTAGGAGCCGGCGGGGAGGCTTTGACAGGCGATGTTGTCACTGTCTTTATCGAGGCCATGACGGTCACGATTTTCTGCGGTGTTGCAGGTGTCGTAGACCTCTTGTGCTTCGGGTTGAGTTCTGAAGTTGCTACAATTGTAGACGTTTTCTTCACAGGTAGCGCCATACAGTGCTTTACCGTTTTCGTCCCGCTTGATCATAGATTCTGATAACGAACCAGTTTCAACCAGTCTACCCAAGTCAACGTCAGTGTTGCTCGCTTCCAGTCCGAGTGCGACGAGTAACACCACGCCAATCCCAATCATAAACAATCGAGTCTTTTCAAAGAAGAACCCAATAGCCACCACAAGGAGTAGTAACCCAATAATAATGATGAGTCGAGATTTTTTATTTTGACGCCAATCAGCTACATCTTTCATATATTCACGGTATATTAAATAATAGAATAAGTGTATGACATTTTTATGGATTGTAAATCTAATCCCGGTATAGTTCTATTCTTGGTTGTGTAAACGATCGGCCGCTTCTACGGTAGAAACATCTTGACCCATAAGGAGTAATTTAATAATGCCGTAGGCAATTAAGTAATAGATAAACATAGCGAGTAGCGTAGTCCACTCAAAGGCAGTGCCTACCGGGTAGCTTGTTCTAAATACCGACACAAAAGGACTCACAAAGACACTGGTAATAGAATAGATAATATCAGTAAATGCAGCACCGGGGTTGGCTCCGAGAAGCTTTAAAATAAAGCGTAATCCCAGTAATACTTCGATAATACCTAAGATATACCAAACAATTTGCGTGCCATGATAAATTGGTTTAGTGCTTGAAGCGTTGTATGTGGACATAGGTCAGATAATTTAAAATAAGTAACTTCCTTGATCTATAGCCGTATGATGTCGAAAGTTATTGCAATCGTAATCTAAACGGCGTACAGTTATTATGTTACCATAAACTGTCAACTTATCACGGAGTTGTAAAGTATATTTTATGAAGCCTTCCAAACATACCATTCAATTACAGCGTGTGCTCACACACGCACATTCAGAATTTGAAAAGGGACTATTGAAACATGCCCGTTATCGAGTCAGTGATACGGGAGTGTGTGATGATTTGGTGCAAGATACCTTTCTCAAAACTTGGGTCTATT
>JAYSSH010000023.1:0-4770 GCA_043720635.1 Candidatus Kaiserbacteria bacterium | reverse complement strand
TCCTAGAGCAAAAACAGCCGAGTCGGGGTAGCGAACACTTAGTAGAATTTGCACGAAGTGCATAATTATACTTAGTGATTCGTGACCGAGCCCGCCCCCAAGCACCGCGTACAGAAAGCCCCGCAAGGGGCTATTTCTGTACCCGGTGCTTGGGGAGTAAAGCGCCTGTGCGCTTTACGTGCGGGTGAAGAGTGACTAAACGTCACTCTGCAAGACCTTGCCAGCTACATTGGAATGAAATGGAAATGTGGCGACAAGGTATACAGTTTCTGTAAGAAACGAAAGGCACAGGCATGTTTTTGCCCCTCCTAGGGCAAAAACAGTCGAGTCGAGATAACAAGTTCTTATGAGCGTCAGCGAATTTGAAACTTGTGTCGAGCCCGCCTTTACTCGAAAGACAGTTTCGGGGCCCCTCTGAGCCGAAACAGTCGGGGTCGAGCGAATGAGCTAGTTTATGAGTGTAACGAAATAAAATAGCCATGAGAGTGACCGAGCCCGCCCCCAAGCACCGCCTCGACACTCCCAACCCCCATCTGCTACAATATTCTCACTATGAAGGACACGGCCACCATCACGACCTGGAGTAGCTTCTGCTCGCTTACTTTAGAATCCGCACCACACGGGGGTTTTTAAATATTTGAGTAGATTTCATTTATTAAAATCCGCCGTATGAGGCGGATTTTTGCTTCATAACAAACGTAGTTCTTTTTAGCAGGATGGAGAAGAGAAAATGGATGGCTCGAAAGTTGTCGGTGGAGTGTTTGCAGAGTTACAAACGAATGTACTACAAGCAGAGACTTGGACAGAAATTAGAAAAGTAGTTCGCGACTGGGCGACTAAACACTGGTTTCTCCCTTGTACTACAACACCAGTGACAAACGGTCTCATCATTGCTTATCATGATGCAGTGAACGGATGTCAAAAAATTGAGGTGGAGTTACCACACCATTGTGCCATAAGTTACATGACGGAGTTTGAAGCAAATAAAGGTGGTTGGTAGTAGCAACTTTAAAGAAAGCAAAAGCGGACCCTAAGGGGACCGCTTTTATCTTTTACTATTCAATTTTCTATATCCAATATTCAACTACGCCTTATGGACTTGTGACTTCACCCGCAACTGCGTACTACGGTTCTTATCAAGTTTTGGTAGACGAATTTCAAGCATTCCGTGCTTTTCCTGAGCATCAGCTTCATCAATAATAACTTCTTCTGGCAACAGGAGTGTACGAGAGAATGAACCCCAGAACAATTCACGGTGAAAGTAGCTATCATCAGATGATTCTTGATATTCTTCACGCATGCCTCGGATGGTCACCATATCGCGGGTAATAGCGATATCAAGGTCGTTAGGACTGACTCCCGCTACTAACGCCCGAATGACAATAGCGTCGCTCGTTTGGTACATATCTACTGGCAACTCACCTTCTTGGGGCGTGCCAGGATCATGAGCATCATCTTGCCAGGATTCAGTATCATCTTGATAGGTATCTTGTTTTCGGTCATCAGAACCAAATTCATGTTCGTCATCAAGAATACGATCATATTCGCTGGCGTTTTGCGCTCCGGTGAGACGTTCTAAGAAAGAGGGTTTTTTCATAATAATGTGTTATTGGGTCAAGCGTTTTTGGATCTGTTTAATTTTTTCAAATAGCAGAAACAAGATAATAATTCCAAACCAGACGAAGAGAAATACCACGAGGATAGTTTCTCCACTTGCATTCATTATAAAAAAGTTAAAGAGAGCATGCAATACGATAGCCAGGCATAACCCAAGGCAACCCGACATCAATTTAACCCAGGTACTTTTATAAAAGGTAAAGGCGAGGAATACTCCCACAGTTCCCGAAGCTAACACATGGAGCAAGGTAGCGCCTAAAAACCTAAATGAACCAGTCATGGCTGAGTTAAGATAGTCACCAACAGCCAGGGGATTGAGAACAAAGAGAGCATTTTCTAACGCCGCAAACCCCAGCGCAAGCGTTACCATATATATCACCATATCGATTGGCTCATCCACTGCCCGATTCCACAGAATAATCGCTAACGCCACGGCATATTTCAGAACCTCCTCGATAATTACCCAAACAAATACCAGTTCAGTGCCACTATACATATCAATTGCGGCTTTTTGCAGGGGTAGCGCAAGAGGTACGACCGCCATACCAGCAATAAAGGTTATGGCGATTAATAGTAGTGGTTCTGGTCTTTCTTTATCTTCACGTAACCAGAACCATAGCCAAAAAAGAGCGGGGATTAAACCGCACAGGAAAGCAATAGCGAAATTTAATTCACTCATAACAGTTATTCTATTGTAACAGTAAATTTTGAAGTACCCTTTGAACTGGGGTTAGGTTTGGGGAGAGTAAATCTACACTGTGGGCCACGAGGCTACCATCAGTATGTCCGCGTCTTTCATTTTATTTGGTAGTTCTTGCCAGATGACCTCAGTGACAAACGGCATGAAAGGATGAAGTAACTTTAACGAAGTGACTAAGTACTCAGCCAATAATCGTTTTCGGGAATCAGCTATTGTTTTGTCAGTTGATTCTAACAGTGGTTTTGAAGCTTCGATAAATTCATCAGCAAAATAAGTCCAGACAAAGTGGTACGCTCTTTCAGAGGCTAGGTCGTAGCGATTTTTCTCCATGGAGGCAGTGATTTCTGCCACACTTGTTTGTAATGATTCAGTTAAATTAGCTTGATCAGCCGCGGTAAGCGTTGCTTGAGGGTCATAGTTCTCAGTTGACGTCAGAACAAAACGGGTAATGTTCCATAATTTGTTGGCAAACTTTTTGTAGGCATTAACTTTATCCGGATCTAGGTTCATGTCTGTCCCGGGAGCGTTATTTACCATCAGTCCCATGCGCAAGGCGTCAGTTCCATATTTTTCTTGAATCTCGCTTGGCGCAATTACGTTCCCCTTACTCTTACTCATTTTCTTGCCGTGTTTATCACGCACCATGCCGTGTAGGTACACGGTTTTAAATGGGGACTTTCCCGTACGGTAAATACCTAACATCACCATACGAGCTACCCAGAAAAAGATAATATCTTTTCCGGTTTCCATCACACTGGTTGGATAGTAGTTTTTAAAATCCTCTCCGTCGGGGTAGCCTGTAGTCGCCAGTGGCCACTGTCCACTACTAAACCACGTGTCAAAAGTGTCAGGGTCCTGCATAACGTTGGTACTTGAACATTTAGTACAGGTAGTGATCGTATTTTCTAAGTCAACCATTCCGTGCCCACAATCAGTACACACCTTAGCGGGAATCGGAATACCCCAGACTACTTGGCGAGAAATATTCCAATCTTCAATTTTTTCCATCCAATCCCTAAATACCCGTTCGTCTCGGTCCGTCGTGAAGTTAAGTTCTTGGGAATCTACTGCCGTAAGCGCCTTTTCCGCCAGAGGCTTAGTTTTAACAAACCACTGCTCGCGGATTTGCGGTTCAATCTCGCGGTCACACTTATAACAACAGGGTACTGAGTGTACGTACTGTTCGTCAATTTTTACCACCAGTCCTTTGCTCTTTAGTTTCTCCACAATCTTTTCCCGGGCATCTTTTATAGTCATCCCGGCAAACTCCTCAGCAATCGGCAGAAGCTTACCGTGCCAGTTGATTATTTGTTCGTAGTCGAGATTGTGCCGTTTGGCAATTTCAAAGTCAACGCCTGAATGCCAAGGGGTGATTGTCATCACTCCTGATCCCATCTCTGGATCACTCGCTTCATCTTTAATGACCGTTGCAGTAATGGGTCCATTAATCCATTCCAGTTCAATTTGTTGACCGTGAGTGAATTCTGCATAGCGAATGTCGTTTGGATGCATCACTACATATTTATCACCAAATTTAGTTTCCGGACGAGCCGTACCAATCACAAATGGTCCATACTGGAAATAATAAAATTTATCTTTACGTTCAATGTGTTCGGTCTCGAGATTAGAAAGAGAGGTTTGGTGTTTAGAGCACCAGTTCACAATTCGTGCTCCACGGTATAAAAGGTTATCCGTTTCAAGTTGCTTAAACGTTTGGTTTACCGTTTTGATGACGCGTTCGTCGAGGGTAAAAAGGGAGCGTGACCAGTCGCACGATGCACCCAGTTCACGGATTTGGTTTTCCATAAATGATTTATTGGATAACGTGAAATCCATAATTTCCTTATAGAGTTCTTTTGGGTCCATGCCAAAGCGTGATCGACCTTCTTTCTCAAGTTTTTTTTCGTACACCACTTGGGTTTCAAACCCCGCATGGTCAGCGCCCGGAATCCAAAGCGCCTTAAAACCCTGCATGCGTTTAAATCGCATCATAATATCTTGAACAGTCACAAATAACGCGTGCCCAGCGTGAAGCGAGCCATTGGCGTTCGGAGGCGGCATCACAATAGTGAATGGCTCGGTTCGGTCTCCGGGTAAATTGTCAGGGTTAAAAAACCCTGACCCTTCCCACATTTTGTATATTCCCGCTTCGTGGTCGGCAGAATTGTACGGTTTGAGGAATATCTCCGGGATAGTGGATATAGATTCATTCATGATACTTTGGATAGTATCATAATAAAGTGTACTTTTGAAGCTAATTCAATTCTGTCAAATGCAACTTAATTTAACCGCAATAGATAATTTTATATATGAAAAAAATATTTACTTTGATGATTCAAGACCCAATAATAATTTCGGTAATCTTTTTATGGGTGATTCCTTGGATTATAATTATAATAGCAAATTACGTGTATATGCTCTCAGGTTGCAATGGAGGTTTTATGACATCAGAA
>JAYSSH010000022.1:0-4798 GCA_043720635.1 Candidatus Kaiserbacteria bacterium | reverse complement strand
AAGAAAGCGACCCTATAGGGGTCGTTTTTTATTAACTAACCACCGCGCTTTCGGTCGCCTTCCTTCAATTTTGATTTTCGTAACCGGACTGATTGTGGAGTGACTTCAAGGTATTCGTCGTCGGCCATGATTTCTAGACCGATTTCAATAGAAACGATGCGTGGGTTTACCAGGTTGATCGCTTCATCAGTTCCTGATGAACGCATGTTGGTGAGTTGCTTCCCTTTGGTTGGGTTTACGGTCATTTCTTCACCTTTACTGGTGTTTCCGATCACCATTCCTTCATATACCTCAGTTCCGGCTGTAATATAGAGTTGACCGCGGTCTTGGAGGCCATAGAGGGCAAATCCAAGGGCTTTCCCTTGCACCATAGAGATCATTGACCCCACTTGGCGCTTCTTGATTTCTCCGGCATATTTTCGGAAACCAAGTACGCGTGAAGCGAGAATTCCATCTCCCTTAGTATCAACCACAAATTGGTTTTTGTAGCCCAGGAGTCCACGGGTTGGGCCTTCAAGCATGATGCGCACCTGGGTTTCGTGCATGATCATGTTTGTCATCATAAAGCCACGGGTACCAAGGCGTTCAATCACAGCCCCTTGAAATTCTGAAGGAATATCAACCGTCACTTCTTCAAACGGCTCAGATTTCACTCCATCAATATCTTTAATAATTACCTGTGGTTGTGATACTGCGAGCTCATACCCTTCACGACGCATGTTTTCGAGCAAAATAGCAATGTGCATTTCACCACGACCACGTACTTCAAAACTATCTCCTTGGTCAAAGTTTACCTGGAGCCCTACGTTAACTTGGAGTTCTTTTTCCAAACGTTCTTTAATCTGTCGACTCGTTACATACTTTCCTTCTCGACCTGCAAATGGTGAACTGTTCGGCATAAATTGCAGAGCAATCGTTGGCTCATCAACTTGAATCGCTGGTAACGGAATAGCCGCATCCGAATCAGTTAACGTGTCTCCAATATTAATATCTTCAAACCCCGCAATCATCACAATATCACCCGCGAACACTTCAGGTGACTCAACTTTAGAAATACCCTTAAACGTATTAAGTTTAACCACCTTCCCTTTACGATTGTCTTGACCTTCGTGCTTCACAATCAATTGTTGATTGGCCTTAACTGACCCTTCATACACTCGTGCTACCGCTAACCGTCCGAGGAAATTGTCATAACCAAGGTTAAATACCTGGGCGCGCAACGCTTCACCGGGTACAAACGCACGGGCTGGTGGTACCAGTTCCAAAATCACATCTAAAAGTGGTGAAAGGTCCACCATCGCGTCGTTCACATTACGCTTTGCTTTCCCTTCTCGTCCAATAGCGTAGACGGTTGTAAAGTCACATTGTTCGTCGTTGGCGCCAAGCTCAAGGAAAAGTTCGAGTACTTGTTCTTCCGCTCGTGGGATGTCGGCCGCTGGCTTGTCGATTTTATTTAACACTACAATTGGCTTTAGACCAAGTTCAAGTGATTTCTTCAACACAAACCGTGTTTGAGGCATTGGACCCTCCTGGGCGTCTACAACTAAGAGCACACAGTCAATTGAGCGCAATACGCGCTCTACCTCAGAACCAAAGTCGGCGTGACCAGGAGTGTCAACGATATTGATTTTTGTGTCTTTATATTCAATTGAGGTGTTCTTGGCGTAAATTGTAATTCCCCGCTCTTGTTCAAGGGCGTTACTATCCATGGAGGCATCTTTTTCACGAGCACCTGTTTGCTCCATCAAAGCATCAGTCAGGGTAGTTTTTCCATGGTCTACGTGAGCGATAATAGCAATGTTGCGGATTTCTTTTGACATAATAAAGTGATAATTAAACGTTTCGCCCTAATAAAACAGAGAAAGGCGCGCGATAAAATGGGCGCGCCCGAAAACCCAAATACAATACCGTTTTTTGCGGGTTTTGTCTAGTATAGTTGCAATGAAGTATAAAAAGTCCATAGTAAAATGGGCCACCGAAGTGACCCATCCATGACTACTCCCTTAAACTGTATACACTCATGTATTACACGCTCCCTTGCAGCCATATAATACAAAATACTCCAAACGATACAAAAGAAGTTTTTAACCACTCTACAAACGGATAGAAAGTCCATTTTTCAATCATGAGTCCAATTAAAAGGGTCAGGAATGAAAAGAAGGCAAATACAATTGTTGCTGGTATGGCTACCTTAAAATGCATTTCCCTCAAAATGATTCCGTAAAAAACATAACTTAACGTTAAGTACGTACAGAAACATGCAAAGATATACATTGCAATTGCTGTTGAAAGTCTCACCATCGTCATAGCATCCCCCTTCGGTAGAAGTTCTTTCCCGGGTAACACTATGACATTACGCTCTTCTTTTGACAAGCTTTTCTTTTTCCAATTTTGAGAGTTTCCGTAATTGCGCTTCACGTATTTGTGCTTCACTACGACTACTAACAGCCTCTTGATACGCGAGCTTTACCGGACCATGAGCGTTAGTGTACTTAGCACCCTTACCCTTTCCGCCTTCCCCATTATGTTCCTTTACTCTTCGTCCTATATCAGTAGTGACGCCGGCATACAAAGAACCGTCTGAACATCTAAGTAAATATACAAACCAGGTTACTTGCAAAACTACTTCTCCCATACATTCTCTTCTAAATATGACCGAAGCGACTGATCAGCAAATTGCGGGAAAAAGTACCAAATGAAACCTATGGTTGCTAAAATAATTATCATGAATTTAAGCATGTTGAGTATGTTTTCGCCTGTAGTACCAGGTGCCGAAAATTAACAGCCCTACGATAATCACCAAGAGCGGATAATAAACATACGGTGAACTGACCATCCGGACAGTACTTAAATCATAAAAAGTATACACGCGTTTAATGTCAGAAAGTGACGCGAAGTAGCCATTCTGGTCTTGTTGGTTACCGATAAGCAACAAGTATTTCCCCTGGTTATTAGGGTTACTTACTTCAATACGATATGTACCTGCATCAACCGACTCACTAAAATATGGCCCCGCTTGATACACTAATCCCGAATCAAGGTCTGTTTGTACGGTCCAGGGTGCGTCACTACTATTTAACCGAGCTACTTCTTCTACCCCTCTAATTTCCTTTTGCCGTATGATGATACCGCTTAGCTGTGGCAATGTTGCCCCTGACGTATTTGGGATTGCTCTAATTTCCGCAGTTAATGTAAAAGGAACGTCTGATACAATTTCAAACATTTCTGGAGCATCGGTTAATTCTCCTAATATCAATTGTTCAATTTCGGGATTTTGAATCGTAATGACTTCATACTGAGTCGGTACAGTCTCTTCAAGCGCTTCAAATGCCTGCGTAACGGGGAGTGTCAAAAAAAATGCTGCCAGAGTTACAACGATAGCATTGGTATTCATGTACCTCTTATTGTAGCAAATGTTAGACACAAACGCGCCCATAGCCTGGGCGCGTGTCTGTGTCTATGAGTATACGTATGTAGGTGATGTTACATCGATAAAACTACATCAATTCTCGACCATCTTTAAGGAACTTAGGCACTTCGCCTTTACTAGGCTTTACAATGCCAGCTTCTTCCATTATTGCGTCCATGGCGTCCCTATCATTGGCTTGACGTGCGACGTTAAAGGCTTGAATTTGTGCTTCGGTAAGCTCTTCCCGTAATGGTGCTTCACCGTGTCCTTGTTTGTACCGTCCTTGCTGCATCATCCCCCGCCCACCATGTTTATGGTGATGAGATTCTGGCAAACCCAGTTCGGTAAAAATGGCCTTTGCGCCTGCCTTGTCTCCCGAATCCATAAGCTCATGTGCCTCCTTAAATGAGGCAAAATCTTCTGCAGTTGTAATTAAGTCTGCTAACGGCGAATCGGTGATTGCTACAGTAAAAGCAGTAAAATCGTTATTAGCCAAAGCGTCTCGAATGGCTTTATGTTCAGCTTGCTTTTCTGCTTGGACTGCGGACCGCACTTTTTCAATCACCACTTCATCGATTCCAGCCTGCACCAGCACATCTCTAGCACCGGTAACATTTCCCTCTTCACGCAATTCACGGGCGACAACAAACGCGGCTTGCTGTTCTTCACTGAGTCCCGCTGTAATAAGTGCATGGCTACTAAACGCTTGAGCACTCGAGGCAGTTAACGCGAGCGCAGCAATGGCAATAAGTAATGATTTGGAATTCATAATTAATTTTCAAAGTTAAATTTTCAAGCTACCGTAGGTATATATGACATATGATTAATGATTATAAAGTATTCAAAATGATGCGGGGCTAAATCTGAAATGCACACTATGAGAATTCAAAAGTAAATAAGGACAAGGAATATACATTCCTTGTCCTTATTATTACGCCTTGCATTTCTAGTTATTTCGTTTACTCATTAGTTGCAAAATAATTCCACAGTTTGTCTAGAGTGCTAGACAGAATTCCGTCTGTTTGTAAGTTAGTGGTACAGGTATCCAGTGTATAATTTTCCCCGTTTACGGTTACTGAATAATTATAATCAAGCCCGTCAACGTAGGACATACAGTCCCCGCGAGTAACAATTGTAGCTGCTGTGGCCAATGTCTCATCAGTCAATGCATTTTTTACTTCATTTAAAAGCGACCGGGGAACAGTACCTTCTCTAGCATCTATTACCTCACCTTCAGGAGTATAAGGCAAATACCGATAGGTGCCATTTTCAAGCACTTGAAATGATGGTGCTGTCCCTCCCCTGCGGTCTCCTCCATACTGCGTTCCTTCTAATACAAAATCTTCATATACCTCCTCTGTTTGTCCCGCGTATTCTTCAAATTGTGGC
>JAYSSH010000021.1:0-13268 GCA_043720635.1 Candidatus Kaiserbacteria bacterium | reverse complement strand
AAATACCGTCCGGTGAAATAAAATCACTAAAACGAGGAAAGAAAAATATTGTGATTGTCCACAACACCTAATAAAAAAGCGCCCTTTTTAAAGGGGCGCTTTTTTTTACAGCTCGTCAATGTCATCAAAGGCGTCAAATTCTACATCTTCGGCATCGTCCTCAAGTTCTGCGTCTCCTTCCTCATCCTCATCTTTTTCCTCCTCTTCCTCAGGAACTTCTTTTTCAGTTAAGATTCCAAATCCTTCAAGTACATCATCTTCTTCAACTTCGTCGGCTGCAACTTCATCAAGAAGATCATCCGCTAACGTAGCGTCTTCATCATTTAATTCTTCGGGCTCTTCAATGTCGTCATTTTTTGCAAAGTTGCTTATCATATCAATTATTTATGTAAATGTTGTAACAAAGGTTGCACGTAAATGCAACTCCCTTCGTAACGGTACGCTCGAGATTTTACGGGTTTCGACCAAATTGTGCAAGGCAGGTAATACCAACAGCAATCGCATCGTACTCATCGTCAAGAGCTTGAGTCGGTACATTTGGTACCAGGCGACTGACCATGGCAAACACCGCTGCTTTGTCACTGTTACCATATCCCGTTACGGCTACTTTAATTTCCTGAGGGCCAAATTCATGAACAACACACCCGGCTTTTTTAGCGAGGTAGATAATAATCCCGCGTGCTTGGGCCACTCCAATAGCCGTCTTTATATTTTTATTAAAAAACAGGGTTTCTATAGCAACGGTGTCAGGTTTATGTTCGATAATAAGTTCAGAAATAGTGGTTCCAACAATGAAGAGTCGATCCACTAACTCACTTTTTTTATCAGTCAGCACGCAGGTCGAAAAAATAAGATGTTCCTTCCCATCCACGTACTCCATCACCGCCACCCCAAGGCGATCATACCCGGGGTCGATAGCTAGTACTCTCATATGCCCTAGTCTACCATTTTAGAGTCAACATATATAATTGGCGAATTTCTGCGTTACCCAGCAAAAAATGTTACTCACCGTACAAAAAAGTACGGCTCGCATCATTTTTCTTGGGCGCCTTGAACTTCATCCAATTATCTATGTCTATCAGACAGCTGTTTAAGTAAAAATTATTATTCGCTGGAACTATCCGCCGTTGTAAACACTTCCTGTACGTCTTCCTGATCTTCAAGTTTTTCGATTAAATCAGCCAGCTTCTCACCATCTTCATCAGACAAATCGATTGGAGTCATTGGTAAATAACCATCTTCAGTTTTTGCAAACGCCCATGAGGCTGAGCCTGGTCCACCGAGTGCTAGTCCGGCTTTCGTAAAGATACTTCGTATCTCTGGGGCAGTACGATTATTATTATCGGTAACGGCGGTTATCAAAATAGCTGTTCCGCCCGGACCGAAGGCTTCAAACATTACTTCAACTAAGGCTGCTCCGCCCGCACCTGATCCTTTTGCGACTGCTCGGTCAATATTATCTTTTGGCATTGAATCAGCTTTAGCGCGAGAAATGGCGGCTTGAAGAGAAGCGGAGGCTAAGTTGCCTCCAGCTTTACGTGATTCCATTGCAATCAGCATAGAGTGTTTAGAAAAGATTTTACTTCTTTGTCCATCGGTAGCTGCTTTTTTGTGTTTGATCTTTGACCATTTATTATGTCCACTCATGCTAGATTTTCTTATGAGCGTAGCGATTTAGAAGAAACAGCCCTAACGCTACAATTAATAATATCTCTGATTCTATTCTATTTATAATTCTTGTAAATGACTGTAGGCAAGCGCGGCGGCAATTCGTCCTCGAGGGGTACGTTCAAGAAGACCTTGGCGGATGAGGTAGGGTTCTATAACGTCTTCAATCGTTGATTGTTCTTCACCGGTGGCGGCTGCAATGGTGTTGAGACCTACCGGTCCACCACCAAACTTATTAATGATTACTTCCAGCACTGCGCGATCTGGGGCACCTAAGCCTAATGTGTCTACTTAAGAAGTTTAAAGGTTTTTTGGACAATAGTTGCGGTAAGATCGCCTTTTTCTAATTGTGCGAGATCACGACAGCGTTTAAGGAGGTAGTTAGCGGTACGGGGGGTGGCTCGGCAGCGAACGGCAATGTTGTACATAACTTCAGTATCGGCAGTAACTTTAAGGAGTGAAGCCGAGCGCGTCAAAATATCAGCAATTTCTTTATCACTATAAAACTCCAATCGGAATGTTCCGCCAGAAAAACGTGAACGTAATGGAGCCGAGAGAAGGGAGATGCGGGTAGTCGCGGCCACTAAAGTAAACGGTGGTAATTCAAGTTGTACGGTGCGGGCTGATGGTCCTTTTCCAATAATAATATCAAGTACCCCTGATTCCATGGCGGGATAGAGGACTTCCTCGATGGTTTTACTTAATCTATGAATTTCATCAATAAATAACACATCTCCTGGACTGAGGTTGGTAAGGATAGCCGCTAAATCCCCAACCCGTTCGATAGCGGGGCCAGACGTAGTGCGCATGTTAGTACCAAGCGTCTTAGATATCAGGTGGGCAAGCGTAGTTTTACCTAAGCCAGGTGGACCATACAATAATATATGTTCAGCCGCATGGCCACGTTCGCGCGCCGCTTCAAGTAGAATGCGTAGGTTCTCTTTAATCTTACTTTGCCCGACATATTCCTCCCAGGTTTGGGGGCGGAGAGTTTGATCAAGATGACCAGCGTCATCGCGGGTAATAGTTTTTTTAGGGGTGTCGCTCATAACGGCTATAGTATAACAAAAAGTGTTAACTATTGCTGTACAGGCTTATTTTACGTACGTACGTACGCAATTGTAAGAGGGTATGAGTCGAAATATTCGTGTATATAAAGGTAAAAGCTTGACAATATGAATTGTGTATGCTAGTATAGTGCATGAAGGGAGAGGGCGCATAGCCGTTTCTAATCGCTCATCTCACAAAACATAAATATACAATCGCTTCAGCCTGAAGCGACATTTTTTATTTCTATAAATAATAGTAAGAGCAGTCTTTCCAGACTATAACTCTCTAAGCAACTTGAATACATTGCGAGGATTACGTGGCGCCTACCCTAGAGTAGGAGTGCTGGGCAATCCCTTAGCGTGGTATTCACTTTCATTGCGGAAGCTTTGCTTAGAGAGTTATCCTCTGGAATAATGAATGTGCCTTGCTCTATCGTACTAAGTCCGACTATACCATAGGCGTGAAAAAATAAAGCCTTGACCAGTAGCCCTTTTGCAGTTGCATTACCAGACTATGGAATAGACATATTTATAGTGAGTTACTACAATTTTTAAAAACAAAAACACCTTTAATCACATCGTGATTAAAGGCGTTTTTGTACCAATTCCATATATTAAAACTTTTAAAATGATTGTAGTTCTAGGCGCGGAAGTAAAAGTTTGGGAGCCGTACTTCTTGTACGGTGAGTAAAATTTTGCGCACCAGCAACAACGAAATACTTCGTTTTTAAATGTTTTAAACAATGTGGCTGGCAAAATCATCTACAATCTCTCCCTCACTTGAACTGGTAACACCAGTGGTGCGCGTGTTGCTTAGGTCTACTACACGCTCTAGTTCATCTAATGATGTCACACCAGCCAGTACTTTTATAATTCCGTCTTCCGCCATGGTAGGAATGTTTTGTTTTTCTGCGGCCGCCAAAATAATGTGTTCTCGCGGATCACGAATCACCGCCTCTTCTACCTCGTTATCAATCACCACTGCTTCAAAAATACTACAACGACCTTTAAATCCAGTGTTGCCACACGCCGCACAGCCAACCGACTTATACAGTATCAGAGGTGAAGGTACGGTCACTGGTTCAGGGTATCCAGCAGCAATAGTAGTAACTAGTTTTGTTTCTCGGTCACTTGCTTCGTAAGTTTGTTTACACGAATGACACAACACACGCGCTAGACGTTGACCAAGCATGATGTTCACCGAGCTACCGATAATTCGAGCATCAATCCCGAGATCTATTAATCGTGGGAAGCCACCAACTGCGCTATTGGTGTGGAGGGTAGAGAATACCAAGTGTCCAGTTTGAGCGGCATGAATAGCAGTTTCAGCTACCTCACGATCGCGGATTTCTCCAATCATAATAATATCCGGGTCTTGACGTAAGATTGCTCGCAGTCCTGATGAGAAGCTGTAATCGGGTCCGACTTGCGTTTGCACAATACCTTCAAGTTTATATTCAACCGGGTTTTCAATGGTAATAATTTTTTTCTCACTATCATGAACCGAACGTAAAAAGGCGTAGAGGGCGGTGGTCTTTCCTGAACCCGTAGGACCAGTCGTAATAATAAGTCCATTTGGCCTCCGTAATTGTTCTTCCATTACTTTATAGAGGAGGGGGTTAAGCTCTAATTTATCCATACTAAAACTCGCCACACCAGGGTCAAGCAAACGCATTACCATTGATTCACCACTACTGCCCGGGATTATTGAAGCACGTACTTCAATCTCACGTTCACCAAAGGTAAATTGTAAACGACCATCCTGCGCTTCTTTACGTTGGTTGAGTGTCATACCGGCGAGTAATTTCAAACGGGAAATGATGCGTCCGTAGAGCATCTGTTCCAAATTAAAAATATCGAGCAACACCCCGTCCAATCGATACCGTAATCGTACCGCGTTCACTTCAGGTTCAATATGGATATCCGATGCCTTAAGCGCCAGGGCTCCCGCAAAAATAAGTTCAAGAGTTTCAGAAATTCGCCTTGGGCTATTAATGGTACCAATAGTAGTAAAGGCTGTAGCAACGTCGTTTACAGTCGATATATTTTTAGCAGTTTTTAATATATCTTCAGGGTTGATATCAAGTACGCCTCGTTTTGAAGCAGTGGCGTTTTTATGGTCAGCATAACGAGCAAACGCATGATCGAGGCTCGCATTAGAACAGAGATAGAGCGCAACCGTAAATCCTTTAGTTTCAAGTGACTGAATGATACGGTTGGTTTCAGGTTGGTTAGGAGCGTTTGTGGCAACCGACAACACTTTTCGATTGAGTTCAAACGCCACAATATGTCCGCTTCGTGCGTCTGTTTCGTTAATCTTTGTGAGCGCTTCGGGGTTGAGCGTGTACCCATGTAAATCAATATATTCATACCCATATTGCGGGGCAAGCGACTGCATTAATTTTTCCTCACCGCGCTTACGCAGGGCTGCAATATGGGTATTAGAAACTGAATCATTAAAATCAGGCATGACTGTATTGTAGCATTGCTCAGTTAAGTGAAGGTGAAGTACTACGCGGAAAAACTTCCCCTCGCACTTATTGAGAGCGGTGGTACAATAGGATTATTATGACAGAAACTACTTGGACTGTAGCGAGCGTGGAAGAACTTAAAGCAGTGGCGGGGGAGTTATTGGGGATTTGGAAACAGTTACCCCAAACAGAGGCGGTGGTGATTGCGCTCTCGGGTGATTTAGGAGCGGGTAAAACTACGTTTGTACAACAGCTTGCTCAAACATTGGGTATTACCGAAACGGTAAATAGTCCTACGTACGTACTGATGAAATCGTATGAGACAACAGATACTACTTTTACTTCGTTAGTGCATATTGATGCGTATCGTATCGAGCATGACGATGAAATGAAACCACTTCATTTTACAGAACAGCTTGTACAACCACATACCCTAATCTGTATTGAGTGGGCTGAACGAATATCAGCATTTTTACCAGCACGCACACTCAAGATAGATTTGGAGGCACTGCCGCATTCAAAACATAAACTTACCTATTATGCCGACTAATGAACCAAAAAAGAAAGCTCAGAAAAAGTCAGATAAAAAAGTAGTAGTATTACTTGACTCGCATGCAATTTTGCACCGGGCGTATCATGCGTTGCCTGATTTTGCCTCACCAACCGGTGAACCAACAGGGGCCTTGTATGGAGTCGTGGCGATGCTATTAAAAATTATTGAGGATTTTAAGCCGGATGCAATCGTAGCCTGTTTTGATTTACCAGAACCCACATACCGTCACGATGCATTTGCAGCGTATAAAGGGACTCGTAGTAAAACTGATGATGCTTTGATAGCACAAATTAATCGCTCGCGAGATATCTTTAAGGTTTTCGGCATTCCCATTTTTGAGCACCCGGGATTTGAGGCGGATGATATGTTGGGTACTATTGCCTATCAAATGAAAGACGAAAGTGATGTGCAGGTAGTGATTGCTTCGGGAGACATGGACACCATGCAATGCGTCGATAAAAAACGGGTAGTGGTCTATACCTTAAAAAAAGGAATCAAAGATACTGTTTTATATGATGAAGAAGGAGTAAAAGAACGGTTTGGGTTTGCACCAAAACTAGTTGCTGACTACAAAGGACTACGGGGTGATACCTCGGATAATATTCCCGGCATCGTTGGTATTGGTGAAAAAACTGCCACTGATTTAATTACGCAATTTGGCGGAATTGATGATATATATAAAAAGTTAAAAAAAGACGAAGCGCAATTTTTAGCGGCGGGCATAAAACCTCGTATTGTGAACCTCCTTAAGGAAGGTGAAGAAGAAGCGCGTTTTTCAAAAATGCTCGCTACCATCAGAACTGATGCACCGGTATCATTTACCATGCCAAAATCACATTGGCAGGAAACTGCAGATACGGAAGGAATTTTAAGTTTATTTTCTGAGCTGGGTTTTCGCACATTGGGTGCTCGAGTAAAAACATTATTTGCACTGACGGCTGATGTTCCTGTTGATCCTAAAGAATCTGGAGTCAGTGCCCAAGAAATTAATCGAGCTAGTGTACTACTATGGCTTATTGATAGTGAGCGCACTAATGCAAGCTTTACCGATATTATTGATTATGGTCGCTCGTATTATGAAACAGCTGATTTTAAGGAAATTGTAAAAAAGCTTTCGGCAGAGGTTGAAGGGGATTCGGGATTATGGTCGGTATTTACTTCAATTGAGACACCACTCATGGAAGCGATAGAACTTATAAATAGCACGGGCATTACGCTTGATGTACCGTATTTAAAAACATTGTCGGTAACTATGCACGCTGAACTACAGACGTTAGAAAAAAGTATTCATAGTCACGCAGGGATGGAGTTTAATATTAATTCTCCCAAACAAATGGGCGAAATACTGTTTGATACGATGGGACTTAAACCTAAAAATCAAAAAAAGACGGCTGGTGGTCAACGCTCTACCAAAGAATCAGAACTCGACAAAATGAAGGACCTGCATCCAATTATTGCTGACATATTGCGCTACAGAGCGTTACAAAAATTAGTCTCGACGTATATTGATAACCTGCCACTATTGGTTTCACCTGACGGACGTTTGCGTACAACCTTTATCCAGACGGGCGCAGCGACCGGCCGGATGGCTTCCCAAAATCCCAATCTACAAAACATCCCCATCCGAACCGAAGAGAGCAAAGCAATTAGAAAAGGTTTTGTAGCGAGCGCTGGGTATACGATTGTTTCAATAGACTACTCCCAAATTGAATTGCGGATGGCGGCAATCTTATCGGGCGACCCGAAATTAGTAGAAATTTTTGCCCGTGGAGAAGACGTACACACGGGAGTGGCGGTGCGAGTGTTTGGTGTACAGGCCGAAGAGGTAACAAGAGAAATGCGACGCAAAGCTAAGGTGATTAACTTTGGTATTTTGTATGGTATGGGTGTAAACGCCTTGCGTGGTAACTTAGGAGATGGCACGAGTAGGGAAGAAGCTCAGGAATTTTTCAATGCCTACTTTAATACCTTCACTATACTCGCTGAGTATCTCGAAGGTACTAAAGAATTTGCCCGTACTCACGGCTACACCGAAACGTTATTTGGACGCAAACGACATTTCTCGGGTATGCGTTCAAGTGCGCCGTTTATCCGCGCACAAGCGGAGCGGATGGCTATTAATGCCCCAGTCCAGGGTACAGCGGCAGACGCTATGCGGGTTGCGATGAACGGTGTCTATCATTATATTACTACCGAAAAGAAAACAGAAGACATTCGAATTCTCCTGCAAGTGCACGATGAATTATTGTTTGAAATTAAATCAGAAGTGGTAGAAAAGGAAATTCCAAAACTAGTTGCTTTAATGGAAGGGGTATTAGTAGGGTACGAAACACGAGGAGTGCCGATAAAAGCTGATGTAGCGGTGGGTCCTAATTGGGCGGAGCTCGTTGATAGAACCTAGTAAAAATTGTGTTAAGAAACGCCCGCAACCAATTAGGTTGCGGGCGTACGGCGCCTAGGCACATTGACGTTGCAGTTGCAAAAAATGCATCAAATATTCTTTGACAGTGCCCTGATAGAAATCAGCAAAGTCAAAGTGTACGTTTAAACTTGTTTCAATTCGCCATATTCTGCCGTCAGCCGAACACGTTTTATCTTTATGACAGACAATTGTGCTCGGAGGAACATTTTTTGTCGCTGCTACTCGCAGGATATCAAGCCCCGACATGTTTTCTTCACCCGCAGCATCTGTGATGACGTGACTGAACGTTTGCTTTTGCATTAGTTCAGTCGCCTCTTCATAGTTCGCTGCAACGGTCATTTTTAAGTGATCTTTGATGGTAAGCAGTTCTACAATATCTACTACTCCTACTACCAGTATATGTGTAGCTTTTTGCATTATTCCCTCACGTATTTTGTTCTGTTCCGTTGCGTACTGTACGGGGTTGAGGTGCCATTGTCAATCTTTTGCTGTAAACAGCAAAAGAAATGAATTTTGGTATACTAACAATACGTTATGCTTAATCTCTATTTTGGTACTAATATGGTGGCTGCACGCTTGGCAGCACTTTCTAAGGTGGAAGCCCTCGTGACCGAAAATGAACCTAGGGTAACAAAAATTGAAAGCACAAATTTTGCTCAGGGAATGCTCGCTGATATGCTCGGTGCTACCTCTTTGTTTGGCGGTACTGAATTATATGTTATTGATACGCCGTCTGAAAATAAGGATTTTTATACTGAAGTTATAGGGGTGCTCAAAGAAATGACCGAGTCAGCTAATACGTTTATTATTATTGAGGGAGCCTTGCTTGCTCCAGAAAAAAAGAAATTTGAAAAACATGCAGGTGTGATGGAGGAATTTAAAAAAGTAGCAGAGACTCCGTTTGATGTGTGGGCTATGGCTGATGCGTTGTCACGACATGATAAAAAATCCTTATGGGTGTTACTGATGGATGCAAAACGAATGGGGATGTCGGCTGAAGAGATAATCGGCACGTTGTGGTGGCAATTAAAAACGTTGCGGATGGCCAATCAAACAAAATCAGCAACGGAAGCAGGGCTGAAAGATTTTCCCTATAACAAAGCAAAGCGGTCGTTAGTAAATTTTAAGGCAGGGGAGGTAGAGATTTTATCGAGAGGGTTACTGACTGTCTATCATGACGGTCATGGCGGAATACGGGATATTGATGAGGGATTGGAGGAGTGGGTGCTACGGGGTTAATTTTCTTATGTATTAAATGTGTATAATATGTGTCTAATTAGACACATATTGACCATGTGTATCAAAAGTGTATAATTAATGTCTAATTAGACACATAATGATATGCACTATTATTTAGAAAAGCCAAGTCTTGAGGGTGTTTCAACAGAATCAATATTTAGTTTCTTAGCTACTGAAGCTGGTCAAGAAGTTATAGCAAAGAGTTTCTCCCCGGAATATTTATATTGGGATAAATTGAAAAGAAAGTCCTTACCTCCAAATATTAGTCCAGAATTAGCATGGGCGACGGTAGCCTTTATGCGTTCTAGAATTGTGTCACAAAGAAAAAGTGTTGTGCGTGATGAGAAAAAAGTTAATTTTCATTGGGTAACATCTTTGCCATGGTATGAAGAATTTTTACATATGGTAGATATGAATCTTGGCGGAGCACTTTTGGGTTTAGCTCGTGATTTTGATGATCATGAAAAGAGACGTTTTATCACAAGAGGTGTTATGGAAGAAGCGATTGCATCATCGCAGCTTGAAGGGGCAAACACAGCTAGAAAAGTTGCTAAACAGATGTTGCGAGAAGGAAGAAAGCCAAAAACTAAAGATGAGCAAATGATTGTGAATAACTATCAGGCTATGCTACATATTGAAAGTGAATTAAAAAATCAATCACTTACATTGGACCTAGTCCAAGATTTACATATAATGCTAACCAAAGGCACTCTAGATTCATCTGAAGATGAAGGGCGCTTCCGAACTAATGCTGATGAGGTTGTTGTACAAAATAGTGTAGATGGAACGGTTTATCATGTTGCACCAGATGAAAAATTTCTAAAAAATGAATTAGATCGATTGATTAGCTATATTAACAATGATTTGAAAGATGAGAACTTTGTTCATCCAGTAATAAAGGCAATCATTATACATTTTTGGGTTGGTTATCTTCATCCTTTTGTAGATGGTAATGGGCGACTCGCGCGCGTGTTATTTTATTGGTTTTTGATTAAAAATGATTATTGGGGATTTGCATACCTACCTTTGTCAAAAGCAATAAAAAATTCACCTGACCAGTATAAGATGGCATATATATATACCGAGCAAGATAACAATGATTTGACATACTTTATTGATTATAATGTTCGAAAAATTACAGCATCAGTTAGTGAGTTTAAAGAATATGAAAAACAGTTGCAATCAGATAATTCAACAATGGTGCGTAACGCGAGAACTACATATCATTTAAATGATAGACAAATTCAATTGCTTCAGTTTTACAATAAAAAGAAAGACGAGGGGGTATCTGTTAGATTACATATGGGTGTAAACGATATTGCCCGGGCTACAGCAATTGCTGATTTAGTAAAATTAGAAGAAAAAAAGTTTGTTAGTAAAAAGAAAGTCGGACGAAAGGTTTACTACTACGCTACAGGCAAGGTTGATATCTTGTTTAAGTAGTTGTTACGGGGAGTGCGTGATATTGATGAGGAGTGGGTGTTACGGGGGTAGATAGAGAAGAATCTTGGCTGTGTCCCAGCGCGAGACACATATCGAACTTGAATATCTTGTCAAAGAGCATAATTTTTGCTTAAATAACCAAACTCGCCCATTGGTTGCCTCTAGGTGTGAACATGTAGTTCGTACTAGGCCTCAGTGGGAGAAAAGAATGAATGCCTTTAACCCCGTTTCAGTTGACCCCGCATATGCGGTCCGGACAAAAGTTCCAAGTGACACCACTTGGAAGACGGTCGGTTACGCCTTTCCGAAGCAGTTTGAAGCAGGTTGTTTTGTTCTTGACCTTCGACACTCCATCACTTCGGGTATGGAAGTTACTCTTGTTCCTGTCAGTCAGCAAACTCTGGCCAGTTACCCGATTGATGACTGATGAAAGCGTATTAAGCTGAATCGCATTCAGAATGCGGCAGTAGCAGTTGAGGCCGGACTAACCATCCGGCCTTTTCATATTCTTAAATTTTGTGGTCCCAAGTTACTCACTATAATTGTTCGCATTCGGCTTTAAATCTAGTAAGTGTTTGCAAACCTTACAGGTTGTCGCCGTTTTTTTTAAAACAGCTGTCAACCTCTTGCGAAACGGGTCCCGTCCCATTTCTCACCCACCTCGCGGTTTCTGTCCCTAGGAAGTGGCCGGGTGGTTTCTAATTATATTTTTATAAATTTTCATGGGGTAAAAATTGCAATATTAATATGGTAAGTCATTGATGCTTCTTCGTGATAATAAACAATGATTGTTCAACGCTAACATGTCAGATTTCTCTGGTGGAGATAAAATATAAAGGACTCGCGTGTGAACGCGAGTCCTAGTCATTTTAAATAAAAATTATGTGTACTTCATCTTACTCTTTAAAACATCGTAAGCTTGCTGCTCCGTATCATTTAAGACAAAGCCTTCCTCTACTGCCCGAGTAATTGCAACAAAACCCACTAGATACAATTCCCTCTGGTTGTCATTTTCCCTTAGGTAAGAATTTATCAACGAAAGTTCTTTTGATACCCTTTTCCTAAGTAGACCCAGCTCAAGCTCAGCTCGGGCCAGTTCACGACTGCT
Source organism: Candidatus Kaiserbacteria bacterium (assembly GCA_043720635.1). Classification (GTDB taxonomy): domain Bacteria; phylum Patescibacteriota; class Minisyncoccia; order Phycocordibacterales; family UBA918; genus OLB19. The sequence goes on along the minus strand of JAYSSH010000021.1, from coordinate 1,315 downwards.
ACCGGAACAGATTTGTTTCATTGGTTTTATCAGAGAGGACCCAGTCTCAATCTTCTGCACAAGGTTGGACAAGTACACTCTTCTTGCTGAGGCGGCTTCCAAGTTTTCAGGTGGAATTTCAACACTATAGTGCTGAATATACAAACCTGTTAAATCAGTGGTCTCTAAAACCTGCCTCAGTTCTTGATCCTTAATCCAGTTTTTTACAATACGCATCTCATTCTTGATGTAACTTAATGCTGAGATTGATTTCTTGCGCCAGACTTCGTAAGCTTCAAGATTCGCATAGCTTTCCACCTCATTAAGTTCAAGTCTCGTTTCTATGCTGATTACATCATGATTAAGTACTTCAAGCCTGGTCTCAGCTTCTTCAAGGCTGAGAGGCAGGTTGGTTCGCGTGTAGCGTTCTGGTCCGTTTGTCATGGTCATGACGCAGTCCTTTCAAAGGTTGATTGGCACTGTTTGGAGTGTGCCTATCTCCGCGCAACTCGCGCTTCCCTTGTTTATATTTCCTAGGTTTTACTATTTCTTGCAATCTTATAACATTTATATAATGCAAAGTAAATGTTTTTCTAATACAATACGTGACGGTATCGGACAGTGTCTGTGTGTCACGAATCACTATGTATATTTGTTCTTCAGGACACCTCAAGGGTATCGGTTGTTACACAATCAGTAACCCAATTGGCTGAATTATTTCACTACGTTCATAATCCAGCTCAATCGGTCTTCGATCCGTGCTACGCTTTTTTACAAAAAGCTGCACCTTGAGGGCTCACAAAATAAAAGCCACTCAATTTTGCGCTAGTGGCCACAGATAATTTCTTGCAGAAATTTCCGCGACCCCGACTCGCGGTTCGCAGGCTCACAGCGCTCCGTCTCGCACAGATACCGCACCTGCCATTAGGCTCTGTGGTCACGAATCACTAAGTATATTTGTTCACTTCGTTCCAAATCTACTAAGTGTTCTCGACCCCGACTCGACTGTCGCAGAGCGACATGTTTCCGTCTCGCACCAACGTCGCATCTGCCGCAGGGAAATAGTGGTCACGAATCACTAAGTATAATCATGCACTCCGTGCAGATTCTACTAAGTGTTCGCGACCCCACCTCGCGTTTTTATTTTCTCTGAGGAAAAGAAAACATCGCTGCGGTTCGCACTCGAGCCCGCAAGTGACGCAGGTCACTTGCTAAACTTAAAAACAACCACTAGCTAGTGAACCATACCCTCTAAAGTAGACACCAAAAGAAAACTACCTAAGAGACAAAAGATGATCTCGATACTGTATCGGGGTCATTTTTTGTTTATCCCATT
>JAYSSH010000020.1:0-13515 GCA_043720635.1 Candidatus Kaiserbacteria bacterium | reverse complement strand
CTACAAAGCCGGTAAAACCAAGATTAGTTTTCAATTCGTCGGTTATTATTGTTTTATTTCTAATTAACCGGTCCTCTCCCCATTCATTAAGTCCAATCATCACGGACAAAGCGCCGGCATCAATCGCTGATTTAAAGGGAGGTAGGTATTGGGTATGTAGACGAGCTGTATCGGCAGCTGTATTTCCCTGATCAATGAAAAAATCTTTATTCGTTGAACTTTTCCACTGCATCGAACCTACACCAACAAAGTGTTTTAGTGTTGCCAAAACGGGCATTGTCGCAGTATGTACATTTGCTGATTGTAGACCTTCCACATACGCCGCCCCCAATCGGGAGGTAAGGAGCGTGTCATCTGAAAAAGCTTCGTAAACTCGACCCCAACGAACGTCGGTAGGAAGATCAAGATTTGGTGCATAGTTCCAGTTAACCCCTACCCGGTGTAAGTCTTTGGCGGTTACCTCAGCCACTTTTTTAACCAGCTCAACGTCACCCGTAGCTCCTAAACCAATTTGATGTGGGAATACTACAGTTCCGGGCAATAACGCATGACCATGCACGGCATCAACTCCATAGAGAATAGGGATTGCCAAACGACTTTTTTGAGCCGCAATTTTGTAACCATCAATCATGGACTTCCAACCTTCAGCGGTATTTACCGCAGGCTTCGCCCCGGCCCCACTTAATACGGCACCTAATCCATAGGTAGCAATATCCTCAACAGTGGTGAGACTATTTTTCTCCACTAAGGCCATCTGGCCAATTTTTTCTAGCAACGTCATCTGGTGCACTAAATCTGCTATCCGCTCTTCCTCAGAAAGCGTGGTATCAAGATATTTTGTACTCATTGGTGGAACATTATTTTCAATCATGATACATCGAATCAGCAGTAAACCTAAAAACCCGACAATTACCACCCCAGCCAAAACCACAGTACGCCGTAACCGCCAAGACAATAAGGACTTCATGACCTTCAGTATACCATTACTTACTCCTGTTTTTTAAAATTTTTATTTTCTTTAATAAATCATTATAACGGCAGGGTTTCAGAAATTGAGTGCAATTCAAGGCGTTCAAGTAAAATATTTTGAGGCGTACTTTTGTACGTTGAAAAATATTTTGCGCGGAACAACGCAGAAGTGTGCCAATTTCGGTAACCCCGCTATCTAAGCAAGAGACGAAGGCCATTCAAGACAACTAGAAGAGTCCCCCCTTCGTGTCCGATTACTCCTAGCGGTAATGGTAGGTAGAAAAATGTCGTAATAACTACCATAATTACGAGGATACCTAACGCAAACAATAGGTTTTGTTTAATGATACTATTTGTTTTTTGAGAAAGCAGTCTCGCTTGAACAATTTTTTGTAAATCATCCGACAGCAAGGCTACATCCGCTGCTTCTAAGGCCACATCACTCCCCGCTGTTCCCATTGCAATCCCTATGTGAGCGGTAACAAGCGCAGCTGCATCATTTACCCCATCTCCCACAAAGGCAACCTTGCCCAATTGTTTTAACTCCTCAACGACGCGTACCTTATCTTCAGGCAACAGCTCGGCAAAAACATCTTTGACTTCAATCCCAATCACACGCGCAATATGATGCGCCGCTTTAACGTTATCTCCAGTCACCATCACAATTCGGGTAATACCAGATGCCCGCAATGCAGCGACCGTCTCTTTAGCAGAAGTGCGGACTGTGTCAGCAATTGCAAACATTCCTAACACAACATCACTTACTATCAGTATCGTGGTGTACCCTTCTTCTTCATACCGTTCAATTCGAGCTTTAACTTCTTCGTCTAAAGCCACACCTTGAGCGGCAAGTAACGCTTTATTGCCAGCGCCATAGGTTATACCATCAATGGAAGCCAGCATACCTTTACCAGGCACCGCCCGAACATTACTTGCCGTTAATTCGGAAGTATTATGTTCTTTCACATACGTAACCACACTCTTAGCTAACGGGTGCTCTGAATGTATTTCAAGCGCCAAGGCAATCCGCATCAGTTCCGATTCTGTAACCTGAAGGGCTTCCATAGCCATCACCTTCATCTTTCCGGTGGTCAGCGTTCCGGTTTTATCAAATGCAATGGTATCAACGTGCGCAAATGTTTCTAACGCTGCACCGCCTTTAAATAACATGCCTTGCCGGGCGGAAGATGCTAACGCCGACAGTATAGCCGCCGGTACAGAAATCACAATCGCGCAAGGACTAGCTACCACAAGTAACGTGGCCGCTTTATATAAAGCCACGGCCAAGGGGAACCCCGCTATAAGAAATACTAGTAATCCTAGCGCACTTCCCACGAGTACAACTAGTGTGTATCGCTCTCCAAACCAATCACTGAACCGCTCACTGGGAGAACGTTTTGCTTGCGCTTCAGTAACGAGTGTAATCATACGGGCTAGTGTCGAGTGACTTGCCTTTTGAGTTACTACAACTTGCAATACTCCGTACCCGTTCACTGTGCCTGCAAAAACTGGGTCATTTATCAATTTATCTACCGGAATAGATTCCCCGGTAATCGTCGACTGATCGACACTACTTTCACCAAGTGCAATTTTTCCATCAACAGGAATGCGATCACCGGGACGAATCAACACTACATCGTTAATTGCCAATTGCTCAACTGCCACTTTTTTTATTTTGCCCGACGGCAAAAGACAGTCGGCTTCATCAGGTCTGAGCTTCATCAATGCCACCACCGCTTTTTTAGTACTCCCCAGGGCATAGGATTCCAGCGTCCCAGCGAGACTAAAGAGACACAACAAAATAGCTCCATCCCTAGACTCACCAACCAAAGCTGCTGCAACAGCAGCTAATACCATCAGTAAATCAATATCAAGTTTACCTGCTAGTAAACTTTGCAAGGCCCTTTTGGATGGCAATAAACCACCAGCCAAAAAAGAAATCCCAAAACCAAGCACCACTAAATAAATTGCGACTTCAGTAATCTGAGCAAAAATTCCGACACCTAATCCTACAAACGCAAGCAACGTCAAAAAAGCGTCTTTATATAATTCTTTTTGTTCGGCCGCTAATTCTGCGCGCAGGATTTCAGTGGGATTATTCATGTACCCTATCGTACCGTGATTATAAATTATTTAATAGCCATAAAAACAACATACGACCAAACCCGTGGGTTTGGTCGTATGTGTATGTAACGTTTCAAATATTACTTAACGAGGTATCGGTAGGCATTAAATCCAACAATCGCTCCGGCCACTGGTCCAACTAGGTACACAAACGACATTGAATTAAGAGCAAAAGCCACAGCCGGATTAATAATTCCCGCAGACCCTGCGAGGGTTGCAATGAGAATACCCAACGCCAATGACCCACCAATTACTGTTCCTGATATTGCATCCCTTACGCGACCGTGCACTACTGCGGCAATGCCAAAGGTAAAGAAGAATGCTCCCAAAGCTTCAGCAAAAAAGAGTGGTGCCCCAAAAGCTCCCGATACCGCTTCAGGTGTGGCCATTCCCAAGGTGCGGACAATCACTATCGCTACCGCGGCAGCAAAAACTTGTGCGAGCAAATACCCAACAGCATCTTTACTGGTAACTTTTTTAATTGACCACAAACCAATGGTTACCGCTGGATTTAAGTGTGCTCCTGATAGTCCTCCAATGGTGTATACAAATAATCCTAAGGTAAGTCCGGCGAGCACCGCTACGGGCAATGGCAATGGCGTTGCCGCCGAGACAGAGGCTAATATAATAAATGAGAGCGCAAACGTTCCAATAAACTCAGCAATATATTTATTTTTCATGTGTTTTATTACAACCTAATTAACAGCATCTTAATTATATACTGAAATGAACTTTTTTCATTTTTTGCCCTGGTACCAATACGTATAGTGGGAAAACTGGAGTAATTGATTTTAAACGCATAGTACTGTACTGTTTTTTCAGATTCCTCTTACAATGGAGAAAAGACCATGTTCTTTCACAAAAAGCAGGTTCCTGCGCCCAAACCCACTCTTCCCCTAGAGACCATTGAGCGGTATCTAACATTCACCAAGTCCCCCACACGGACTAAAGACGAACGTCTTCTAGACCTGGAGTTACTCGTTGAGCACCCTAATGTGACTACTCTGGCATTTTACACTGGCACTTTGCCCGATGTGTACACCCTGTCAAATATAACGAACCGCGTTAACATTAATTGGTTACTCATTGGTACCAAACATGTATCTATAAAACACGAGCACTACTTGTACTTTATCGGAGAATTTTTGGTGTACATAAGTCGAATGAATAGCGACGGAAATATCTCTCCGTCGTTATACATTGAAAATGTGACTCCGCGCAACAGTGCGCATGGAGGCCCCCGTCAAAGATCTGCAAATGCGGAGGATGCTGGATACTTTGGACATCCTCATGTAAGTGGGAATCCTTCATCTTTCTGCATGAACGAAGGATCCGCAGAGATCAATTATGCAATCGCAGAGGGAAACATCCCGGCAGCCTTTGATTTAATTGATGAGGCATTACATTCCTTTGGACCACATCTGCCGTTCTGTAACATTAACTTTTGGCCAGCCGTCCCACTCATACAAAGGAGGTGACTATGACTCAAGTTGTAACAATTAGACACGATGGTCTTGTGCCTGATGAAGTTCGTCATTCACCCTATCACATAGTGGGAGGAGGTGGTGTTGGTAGTCACGTAGTGCAATTGGTAGCGCGGATGCAAATAGGCCTTGCTGGTGTCACTGTGTATGACGGGGACATTGTTGAAGCGCATAATCCACCAAGCCAACAGTTTACTGGGGAACATATTGGTCAGCATAAGGTGCATGCCTTGTGTGCTCAGGCAAGGATATGGTCAGATGATCAAATTCCCTTCTACCCGGTTGCAGAAATGGTAACTAAACCAATAACATGTACGGGAATTGTGTTTTTGTGTCTGGATCGCATGCAACCCCGACGTGACATCATGCGCCAGTCACTATTTAACAATCCAGATGTATCTCTCGTTATTGAAACACGCATGGACGCTACCTTAGCTGGTGTATACCTCCTTGATCCTAATAACCTTTCCCACCAAGCGTGTTGGGAGAGCACGTGGCATTCAGATGAGGAGGCTGAAAACAAAAGAGGGTGTAACGGTCACTATGCCATCCCTACCGCAACCAGCATGACTGCGAATCTCGCCGTTCAGCAAATGCTAAATTATTTTGGGCCCAACGGCATACATTTTACGCCAAATGTCCTCATGCTTAATTTAGTACAATGGCGCACGACAACCCGACTGTGGCCTAAAGAACTATTGACGGAGTAAACGCCTGTTGGTACATTAACGAAGTGCCAATTGAGGTACACCAAAGACAGGAGGACAAAGATGAGTTCCCTAGAACAAAAGCTTGCCGAATTGAAAGCAACTGGCAGTGTGGATGTTACCACTCTGAAGTCACCAGGAGCAGGTGGCGGTCATGGACACGGGCATGGCCATGTTGATACTCAAGATGACACGAAGCGTCGTGTCTCGCTCGGCTAATTAGCCAATATAAACCCGCCGCGGTACCTTATCTCATTGATAGGGCGCCGCGGTTTTTTATAATAATGTTCTATAATTCAAAATTAATACCTGCTCTACTTGGTCTGGTAATTATGGTGTATGTAAAATTACTACATCATAGCCACAATATAATGTCCAAATATAAAGAACCCGCAAATAAGGGCCGTCAACGCTGCAATTAGAACCGCTGCTGCAGCCACATCTTTGGTATCACGTGCATACGGATGATATTCCGGTGAAGTGAGATCAATATCTATTTCAATCGCTGTGTTTATAGCTTCCGCACATAATACAAACCCGCCCGCTAATACCAACACCATCCACTCGACCACCGTTATACTAAAGTACACTCCTAAAAATACGGCAGCAGCTAAAAAGACCAAATGTACCCAAGCGTTATGAGTACTTTTTACAAAAATCCATAATCCTCTCCCGGCGTGTGTAAAACTTTTGGCCCGTTTAACAACTGAGAAACTATCATTACGTGAAGCGGGTTTTTCCATATCGTAATTTTATTATACCTCCATCATGACATTTCGTGTGGTTACATTGTAGATTTCACTTATTATCAAAGTATTATTTATTTGATACACAGCGATAGCGACGAGCGTTCAGTCCCAGAGGTTGCGTTTGGCTTTTCGTAAGTAAGAGCGAAAGCTCCTTTTTACTAGTAACAAATACTTCCGAAAGAATTTAGATGCATTATTAGGATACTATAATTATATAATATCGGTAACACTACAAATATAAAAAGAGCCGGCCCGTATACTGAGCTGGCTCCATTGACGCTTTGGACCTACGTTAGGCCCGCTCATCGTTTTCATTAAACGGTAAATCAAGAAGTGGTGGGTGGGCATTATCTTTCCCAAACAACCTCTGCAGTTTAGGGTCTTGAAACCGAACCACACTACCATTGGTTTTTAGATTCAGAGAGTTTTCAAAAACACCATTTCCCTCAGGATGAACATCCGTACTGGTCATCAAAACAGGTGGGCACCTTGCAGACCTGAAGGTTGCGAGCGGATACACATTCTCCTCATTAGGAGGTGTATGTTCGGGTTCCGCAGTTACGTTTTGTAGTAACACCAATTTTTGTTTTCTTTTTCTTAAGGTATACCCGAGGATAAATCCTAGGATAACCATGACAATAATCCATTCCACACTCATCGTCTTGCCTCCCTCACCTGATATGCTTTCAATTCATTAGACCATATATAAACTTTAAAATCAAATCGAGAAATTATTAACGTACCCGGCGCAAATTAAGATAGATAATAATCAAAAACGCAAACGTAACGGCTGATAGAAACGGAAACGTCACAAAGCCAAAGTGATTAATTATTTTTACCGCACAGTCGGCACTCCCATCAGCGAGGCACGGCAAAATGCCCCCGGTAGTTTCTTTTGGAATCATTTGGTAAATATAGTGGTACACCGCTACCACTAAACCAAAGATTGAAAGCCCAATACTGTAGAGCGGAAAAAATATTCGCTCTTGGGTGCGCACGGCCATCAATACAAATAATGCTTGCGGATATAACGCAATACGCTGTAGCCAACATAATGAGCACGGAATAAATCCAAAATACTCAGAATATACCAAAGACAACATGACACTACCCACTGTCGTCATAACGAGTATCTGCCAAACTAGAGGATGAACCCAGACGTTATACAACGCACTACGATTCCAGATGTAATCAATTACCAAACCAAAAGTAAGCACGAGTAACACCACTCCGCCAGTGGCCAACAAAAAATTTAACGTAAACAAATCCATAATAATTAAAAATTAATGCTGTGCTAATTTCATTAATTAATCAATATCTTCTGTATCAATATTATTTTCATTTATTTCTTTTTCGATTTCTTTGAATTCGTTTTCGATTTGCCCTAATCTGGTTTTTGACTCTTTAATTAAACTCGCTGCTGCCCGGACTTTCTCTAATCCTTGCTCCACATCCACATTCTCTTGTTCATCAAACCAGCTCACAATCGCATTAAGTTCAGACAGTGACTGTGTAAGATTTATTTCTTGTTTTTTAGCAACCATAGTAGTTTATTGTACCTTTTTAACCTCGGTAGTAAAGCTTCCATCCGCTACTCTAATTTCGACAATTTCTCCAACGGTTATATCAGTAACTGACCGGATCAATGTTCCCTGTATGTAGGACAAACTATACCCTAATTGTAAGGTGCGCGCCGGATCGGCAATTTTTATTGAATGTTCAAAATTTTTTAATGTTTGGGACGTCATGACTAGCACTTTCTTTTGTTCTGTAGTTACATATCGTGCTGTTTCTTGTAGTTTCGTACGTGATTGATTCAAGAGAGAGCCAAAATTTTTTGCGACTGATACTTCTGCGCTACGCAACCCGGTAGACACAGCTTTCATTTCCGCGTGAATTATCGTTACCAGATTTTGAAACGAAGTAGCGGCCTGCGTAATCGTTTTTTCTAACAATTGATACGACTGATGAATATCACGTATCGCTACCGTAATGTCAGTCTGCACAGATGATACTACCGAATCAAATCGTCGCAGTAGTCGTGCCTGATGACTTTCTAACGTTCGAGCTACATAAGATAGTCTTTGTGTAAAAGCGTTTTTAACTCGTGACTCAGCCGAATCAAGCGCACTACGTAGCGTATCCCAGGTTTGATTTAGTGTTTCCGCTACTGCCGTAGGTGTTGAAGCACCCACGTCCGCCACTAATTCAGACAGGGTCACATCAACGTCGTGCCCGATTCCGGTTAACACTGGACAGGGGAAATTAGCAATCGCCCGTACTACCGACTCAGTATTAAACGGTTGGAGAGACTCCCACGATCCTCCCCCGCGCATAATTACCAGCACTTCGATATCTTGCTTGCGGATAGTCCTAAGGGCCGCTAGTAACTCATGAATCGCATCTTTTCCTTCGACGCGGGAATCTACCATCGTAATTTCAAATCCATATCGTCCGAGATTGGCGTTAAAATCTTGGATCACGACACCGGAGCGTGAGGTGATGACTCCAATTCGTTTAGGATACAGTGGCAGCGGGCGTTTTTTTGAAACAGCAAACAATCCTTCTCGTTCCAAAGAAAATTTTAGTTCATCATAGGCTTTTTTAAGCGCACCTTCACCAGCGTATTCGATAGTATTCACTTTCATGGAAAATGAACCGCGTGCCGGATAGATCTCAGGTGTGCCGGTAATAATTATTATGTCTCCTTCTTTGATATGTACACCGTTTTGGGTGTAGATAGATTTCCAGATCACACAATTTAGTAACGCGTCGTTTTGGGTATCTTTGATACTAAAATATACAGCGGTAGGGTACGTATTTTTAATACTAGTGACCTCACCCTCGACTCGCCCTGTGTGCTTACGTAAATTGTTATTTATTCCATTAATAAATTCACCCACTGAAAGTGTTTCTGTTTTGAAATCTAAAAATTCGTTCATAGGAAAACTCTACTCTGTTTCACTCGATTGTCCAATTAATTTGAAATGAACACTGTTGGTTCAGCAAAAACACTTGTTACTAAAGCAATTAACAGTATCGTCGCAAAGCTATATAAAATATCAGACAAGAATTTTTTCCAAGCTAAAGCTGGATCACACGTTCCCCACAGTATTGATGAACCAACTGTTGGCACCACAAAACATAACCAACTCAGCAATGGAAATACTATAGCCGTCAAAAGAGGCACGCCATTTTGCACACTAACCATCACGACACCCACCACAAACGCTGAGGTTAAGAGCGATAGAAATAGTTGAGCTCCATACAACTTTGGCATTCTAGGCTTAGCGTCATTGATACGAGCTTTTTGGTCTTCTAAAGATAACGCAGCAAATCCCACATACTGCATATGCAACCGTCCCATCGGGGTTAGCGGTGAATACCATAATGACCCAATCATCGCCGCTAACACCGCCCCCGCTACCGTCAAAAGTATAAACGTAAGCATAGTAAAAAATTAATTTGTAATTAGTGTCGTACCAAACGAACTACTAAAATTATACCAGAGTTACAATGAGTAGCCTTACAATACTTCTAGTATTCGCTCAAAAAACCACAGGATAGCTATAATTGAAATCAGAATTGCAACTACCTTTACGGCCATTGGGTACCACGCTTTGTTTTTAACATACAAAATTATTGGAAGGGCTACAGCAATAATAATTAATTGCCCTATTTCAATCCCAATATTAAAGGAAAGAAGTGTGGAAAAAAACGTATCCTTAGGTACCGAAATATCTGTAAGTAATCCGGCAAACCCTAGACCATGAAACAAACCAAAAAAGAATACCAATGCCGTCTTCGCAAAATGGTGCGCCATAAACCGCATGTGCCCAAAAAAGGTGGTGAGTATGGCCACCACCGCAATCGATAAGGCAATAATTGGTTCAACAATGTCTGATGAAATAAGTAACGTTCCGGTACCGGCTAAAATAAGCGTCAGCGAATGAGCGATGGTAAATGTAGTCACTAATCTAAAAATCTCTCCCACTGAAACAAATACTAGTAATAGTGAGAGAACGAATAAAATATGATCTGGTCCCGATAAAATATGTTGAATACCAAGACGGATAAATTCTTTAGCATTATGAAAAAAACTACCGTTATTTTGTGTAAGTTCAAGAATTTCATTTGCCGAACTCACTCGTATTTTTTCGGCAACTTCAGGGCTTTGCGTATCCGCAAATGTGTTGATTTCTTCAGGGGTAGCGTTGGGATTCTCCTTAATAAATTCAATAACCTCTTGCGGCAAAAGTTCATGCGCCTTTACCTGAATATTAATACCAAAAAGAAAAATAAAAACAATAATCGCGAGTACGTATTTCATAGAGTAGGTAGATTAATTAGGTACTACTGACGCATCCAGTAAAGTTCCGTACGATGAAAGTTTTTTAGCTTTTTGTAGAAATACTTCAGCCTCTCTTTGTTTGTTATTAGCAGCATAAATGACGCTTGCATGTGTAAGTATAGTTCGGTCATATTCGCCTAGTCGAAGGGCTTCGGTAATTTTTGCTTCAGCTTCATTAGGTTTATTATTCTTATGCAAAGCCCAAGCGTACACATGGGCACCGTAAATTGACGGTCGGGCTTCATACGCGCGCTTTGCGCGTACAAGCGATTCAACGACATCACCATGATTAGCTAAAAATAATGCATATTCAAGATCTACATTTACTCCTTTGGCATCGGTATACGCCAAGTCAGCCAGCGCGTAGTATTGCGTTGCTTTTGTACTATCTCCAGTAAGGGAATAATATTCACCAAGGGTGGTAGCGTATTGTGCAATCGGTAACGTTTCAAACGCCATAGTAAAATAACGTAACGCTTCTTCCCTATTTCCCGCTGCATATGCAATCCGTCCCAGACCTTCAAGAGCCGGTGCGTAGTTTGGATACAGTGCTAAAGCCTGTTTGAATTGCTTCTCCGCTTCTTCGTTATCACTCCCAAATAAAAGCTTACCCGATTCAACGTGCGCCCAGGCAATATTTTCAGGATATATACTTCCTGATGAAATAGCTGCTGCCAACGCTTCTAGGGCACCTTCCTTGTCTCCATACAATTCCCGTTGGTAGGCAATCCGGGTATAGGAACTAAAATTTGGTTTGAGATTAACCATTTTTTGCAGGGATTCCTGTGCCTCGTCATACAGTCCCATTTCAGTTTCAGCATCAGTTTTGATTCCATAATACGCTGCTGTTTGTGGATCTAGTGCTAACGCCTGAGTGATGAGCGCTAACCCCTCTTTAAATTCATGTCGACCATGTGCAACTTCGGCGCGCTTCCCTAGAATTCGCGCATCGGTGGTACTTGCAAAAGTTACCGCCATAAGGACTGATTCAATTTTTTTATATAGTTCTGCGTCACCCGTCTCACGAATAATTTGTAGATACAGTTCCGATACTGACAAAGCGACGGTAACGTTCTTTGGGTCTTGCGCTAATTGTGATTCAAGTAATGCAATCCGTTCGTACGTAGTATTTGCAGTTGCTGGCAACGTATCACGTTTAGCCTGCTTAATTTGTGACCAGACAAATAGTCCGCTACTGACTATAGCGAGGACAGCTACGAGGGCAAAGATTGTGTTTGTTGTAGGTGTTTTAGACATAGAGTGAGTGTATTTATTGTACGGTATACCATCCAAAACACGAGCGTCAAAGCGCCCGTGTTTCGAACATTATATTAATTATTATGTGGTCTAGATTCAAAACCACTCCATGGAAGTGCCAGGTATGGGAAGGTAGTTCTGAATTCTGCATCATTTTTATCTACGCCGTCACCCAATTGGGCAGCGAGTGGATCGGCTTTGAATTCTGGATGAAAGAGTGGGTAGGCCGCTCCTGCCACTGCTTTAATCGAGATATCAGTCACATCGTCAGCCAGACGTCGACCGTTTGGATACCCTTGGTTATCTCCTCCAACTACACCCAGACTATTGGTACTCGACGCTAAGGTCGGTGCCACTGCTAAGTTAAGTCGAAGTTGTTCGGATGGAGTAACGGTAGCAGTCTTTGTAAGACCTGGGATACCAGTCAGGAAGATAGCAATCAAGTCATCTCGTTGTTTATCCGTTCCAAATGGTCCTTGCGGTGGCACTTGAATGTTATATAAGGCCTTAAGGAGACCACCCAGTTCAGGATTTGCTACCAATTGTGCAAATTGAGCATCATCACTTGGCTTTGAAGCATTGAAGTGGTCTTTGCTAGCAAGTGGGATAACTACCTCGTTCACGAGCGGTGCTCCTAAACGTGATACCTGTACCCAATCTTTATCTTTATTGTGCTTTGGATCTTTGTCTTTATTTTTATTATCACGCAATACGTTCATTGCTTGACGTGATGAAGTTGTCCAAACACCAACTACTGCGTTTTCACCAGTAACAACGGTTGGCAACTTTCCATCTTTAGATAGTTCAGTGATTGGTACTTGGATAGCAATTGATTGGACATTGTATCCCTTTAGTGAATCTACTCCGCCGCCAGTATTACCAGGAAGCTTTCGAATAGTTAAGAGGTCAAACAGTCCACCGAGGTCTACGAAGAATGGATCATCACTTTGTCCGGCAAATACCTTTCCTCCACCTGAGAGTGGTGTAATGGCCATATCTTGTAATTTCTTGTAGTCAGGTGTTGACTTTGGCCCTACGTTTGACGGTGGAACAGGGACATTGTCTCCAATGACGATACTCTTACTCTTACCTTTATCATCGTAGGCCACACGAGTCACAGTGTATGTCTGACGTAGATTTAAGTCTGAATCATTAAGTGACGTGATTGCTCCTGTGTTGTACAGGAAAGTGTTTTTATTATTTATTTTTGTCGTAAACCGAAATTGGTAGGAAATATCTTCTTTCGCATCTCCATCATTGTCAATCTTGATTTCGTACAAAACATTGTCATCAAACGAATAGAAGTTTGGTCCACCAGCTGGCTCCTGAAACGGCAGATAGTTCGCGATAATAGTTGCCGTCTTAGCATTGTCAGGACTCACGAAGGCATATAAGTCGGTAGCGTCTGCTTTTGGATCACCACTGGTCATTGGTGCTTCACGGTGACTCGAGGCATTAGTCATTTGACTGACCCCAAGCAACGAAGCAATGGTCCCCGCTATCAATACCAGCGCAATTCCTTTGGTACCAATTCTTTTTACATCACTTTGATAATTATTTATGTTATACATATTGATTAAAATTATTATTACTTAATAATGTTAACTAATTATACTATACTTAACTAGATTAAGTATACCTATACACAAGGATATTTCTGTACCATAAAAAACACCCCACTATCAAGTGGGAATGTTTTATTTTTTGCGCGGTAATTAAAGTGTTATTGCAGTAATTTCTTCTGCGTTTGCTTGGATTTCTATCCAACTCGATATTGACTCGCCCATACTATCAATGACTTTTGTATCAATAGACACATCAAACTTTTTAGTATCATTTGATTCTGTAAAAAGAAATGCCCATACTTGCTCTCC
>JAYSSH010000019.1:0-4867 GCA_043720635.1 Candidatus Kaiserbacteria bacterium | reverse complement strand
CCATCATAGCCTTCTTTACCATTGAAATTGCAGGAGTATTAGCAATTGGGTTATTTAAATACACAGGCAAGTTCATTAATTTTAAATCGGTTGGTGGCTTTTTGCTTGGGCTGCTCGAACTAGTGTCAGAGTTAGCGCGATTGGTCTCATTTTCCTTCCGGTTGTTTGGAAATATCTTTGCCGGCAAGACGCTCTTGGTGGTAATTGTGTTCTTTGTGCCGTACATTGTGCCGGTACCACTTTTGGCTTTTGAAGTCTTTGTGGGCTTTATCCAGGCCTTTGTGTTTGCGATTTTGACGTTGTTCTTTATCAAGTTGGCGGTTGAAGAACCGCATTAGTAAATAGTCACGAGTTCCGTACATACGTATGTATAGGACGTAACTCGTAGCTGTTTGGTAACAACTAGACGAAAGATTAATAATCATAGGACTTACAGAAACGAGTGCAATTCGAGTGAGAAGTGACCTGATGTTACTTCGCAAGACTCACCCAGTTAGTTTATGAACTTTAAGTGAAATAAACTAACGAGTGAGTGGATAGTTCCTGTAGGGAAGTCCAAGTAAAATATTGCGAAGTGCGGTCCAGCGATTTTCCTTAGGAGGAAAAATCGGGACATAAATTCAGAATAATCGCTACGCTCATTTCTTCATTCACCGTTTGTGTATGTCTTTCTAAAATAAAATAATATGGAAGCAGAAATCGCGTTAAAAATTGCAGAAGTAAACGCAGAAGGAATGAAAGCATTGGCTATGGCCTTAGCTGCTGGTATTGGTGTATTTGGTCCAGGTATTGGTATCGGTATGCTTGTAGCCAAAGCACTAGAAGCTATCGGACGAAACCCAGAAGCAGCCGGAAAGATCCAAGCCACCATGTTTATCGGTGTAGCGTTCGTTGAAGCGCTTGCTATTTTTGCTCTAGTTGTCGCATTCGTAATCAAATTCGCGTAATTGTTGTAAAATCGGCGAATTACTGCGTTGCGCCGCGGTAAAATGTTGTTCACCGTACCGATGTACGGCTCACAAAATTTTCCTTGCGCGCCTTGTACTTCATCCAATTTAACAACAATTACTCCTTTACTAAGTTTGTTTAGAATCAATTCAAATTTTACTATTAGTTTTAAACACTCTCCCTTTATTAGTTAAGCTTATTGCAAGATTGTCTGAGATTCGCGAAGTACAAAAGAAATGATTCGACACGTACTTACGTACGGAGAGAATAATTTCTTGCAGTACGACAAAGAAGATTGGATGATATTGCAGTGAGCGCTCTCTCAGACCTATGGAAGAAATTATAAAAGCCTTCGGTATCGACGGGCATCTCATCGTTATACAAATCATCAACTTCGGAATTCTGACGGTTGCTTTGGTGTATTTTTTGTATAACCCAATTTTGAAACTCTTAGCTGAACGCGAAGAGAAGATTATTGCTGGTATTAAAGATGCAGAAGCAGCGGCGGTAGCAAAAGCCTCCGCTGACGCTGAGAAAAAAGTCATTCTGTCTGACGCTCATGCTGATGCAGTAGCCGTAAATGCACGCGCTAAATCCGCAGCAGACGCGACGGCAAGCGATATTGTAGCGAAGGCTCAAGCTGATGCAGCAGCAGTAATAGCAGACGCTGCCGTTAAAGCTGAACAATTAAAGGCTCAAGCAGAACGTGACAGTGCAGCCGAAATTGCCAAAACAGCTATCCTCGCTGCCGAGAAAATCCTTAGTCAAAAAAGTGCTTAATTATTATGAAAGACACCTACGTTCACGCGATGTTAGAACTCATTCAAGCCGGGCAACCGATTGAAACTGTTTTAGCAAACCTAAAAAAGGTTTTAGCGTCACGCGGGCATCTAAAACTGCAAGCATCTATTCTGAATTCAGTGGCCACAAAACTTGAATCTGTTATGGCTGTGAACGTTCCTACAGTAGTCCTCGCCCACGAAGGAGCCGAAACTGAAGTTACGATTAAAAAAGCCTTAGCGCTTCTTGGGGCACCGGAAACTGAATATACTATTTCTTATAACCCTAATATTATTGGAGGATTAATCACCTCATATAAGAGTAAACAATTAGACCAAAGTTACCAAACGAAGCTACGAGATTTATATCAATCCATTATCACCGCCTAACTATTATTAAAACCACATCACTATGAGCACCACAATTATTGACCGCATTAAAAAAGAAATCGCCTCCCTGGATGTTACTGTTGCCCCTAAAGAAATGGGTGTAGTAACGCAAGTGTCTGACGGTATTATCGAAATCTCTGGCTTAACTAACGCCCGTATGATGGAGATGGTGGTGTTTGGCGTGGGTGAAGGTGCAACCCTTGAATCTGCCCTCAAGCAAACTACCGTCTTGTATGGTCTGGTACTTAACCTCGAAGAAGATGTGGTGAAGGTGGTGGTTTTGGGTGAAAGTGCCGGCATCCGTGAAGGCATGACGGTATTTCGAACGAATACACTACTCTCAGTGCCTGTAGGTGACGGGATAGTGGGGCGAGTCGTTAACGCACTTGGTGAAATGATTGACGGTAAAGGTGCGATTACCACCGACAAGAATATGCCAATTGAACGGGTAGCGTACGGTGTAATGGATCGTTCCTCAGTAAATGAACCGATTCACACCGGTATTAAAGCGATTGACTCAATGATCCCGATTGGACGCGGACAACGAGAACTCATCATTGGTGACCGCGGTACGGGTAAAACGACAATTGCGATAGATACGATCATCAACCAAAAATACGAACCTAAGGAAAAACGTCCAATTTGTATTTATGTAGCCATTGGACAAAAGCGTTCAAAAACTGCCAACATCATGGCTCAACTTGAAAAAGCGGGTGCAATGGAATACACCACGATTATTGCCACCAGTGCTTCTGAAGCGTCACCACTGCTTTTCCTTGCACCGTTTACCGGTATGGCCATTGGTGAATACTTTATGGAACAAGGTCGTGACGTGTTGATTATTCTTGACGACCTTTCGAAGCACGCGGTAGCCTACCGACAAATGTCACTCTTGCTACGACGCCCACCAGGACGCGAAGCGTACCCCGGAGATATCTTTTACCTCCACTCACGACTCCTCGAACGATCAGCTAAATTGTCAGCTGAACTCGGTGGGGGATCAATCACAGCGCTTCCAATTATCGAAACCCAGGAAGGTGACGTGTCTGCGTACATTCCCACCAACGTTATTTCTATTACCGACGGTCAAATTTTTCTCGAGACTGATTTGTTCAATAAAGGCATTCGCCCAGCCTTAAACGTTGGTATCTCAGTATCTCGTGTAGGATCTAGTGCACAGACAAAAGCGATGAAGGCAGTAGCCGGGAAGATTCGTCTTGAGCTGGCACAGTTCCGTGAACTTGAAGCCTTTATGCAATTTGCGAGTGACCTCGATGCTGATACCAAAGCCCGAATTGATAGTGGACGTAAATACGTTGAGATGTTGAAACAAACCCAAAACAACCCAATGCCGTTCTACAAACAAGTTATCTCAATCTATGGAGCCAACACCGGACTCTTCGATGGCGCTGAGCCAAAAAATGTGCGAGCAATTGAAGACGCCTATCAAGCGTTTATCGAACGAGATCGAAAAGCTACGCTTGATGCCGTTGAAAGCACTCGCGCTTTGTCTGATGAACTCAAAGCTGAGTTGGATAAATCAATAGTTGATTTTAAAGAAGCAAATAGTAACTTGTACACTGCGTAGCATCTTCTCTCTTCACTATTCCATCTTCAATATTCTCCCATGGCACTCAAACAAATTAAAAACAAAATAATTTCGACCAAGAAAACCGGTAAAGTTACCAAGGCGATGGAAGCCGTGTCAGCGGTAAAAATGCGCAAGAGTCAGGCGCGTGCTTTTGATAGCCGTCCGTATGTACACGCGGCCATGCGAATTTTATCGCGCCTTTCGCAGTCAGGGGATGTAGCAATGCACCCACTGGCCCAAAAACGTACCGCCACTAAAAAATTAGTGGTCATGGTTACGAGTGACAAAGGATTAGCGGGGAGTGTAAACAGTGCCATCATTAAAACGGTTGAGGCTATGATTCGGGCTGGAGAACAATTTGACGTCATTACGATTGGTCGCAAGGCAACAGAGTTTGCCGGGCGAGCGAATCTTACCAATCTTAGCCAATTCACAAACATCAGTGATGATGTGACCGTGGCAGATATTTACGCCATGGCAGAGGTGGCGCTCAAAGCGTATAGTGAGAGTGAGACCTATAGTAGTGTTGAAGTGGTCTACCAAAACTTTATCTCCACCTTTGAGCAAGAGCCAACTAAGCGGCAGATTCTCCCGCTTGATCCAGCCGAAATCCATTACATCATGCAGGGGATTAAGCCAAAGGTGGGGAAGTTCAGTAGCGACGCGCTAGAAGCTGACAAAATAATCAATTACGAAATTGAACCAGGTGCTGCCGCCGTGCTTGATGTATTGATTCCGCAACTCGTGCAAATTATGCTTTTCCACGCGCTACTAGAAAGTAAGGCAAGCGAGCATAGTGCGCGTATGGTTGCGATGAAAAATGCCACCGATAAGAGTAAAGAGGTTACTAAGTTCTTGACCCTAAAATATAACAAAGCTCGCCAAGCTGCGATTACCGCAGAAGTGGCTGAGATAACGGGCGGTATGGAAGCGATGAAATAAATATGCAAAAAAAATCCAAACGAAAGGTCGTAATAACACTTTGGTCAATAAGTATTTTTCTTATAGTGCTTATAGGTATTGTGTGGAGAAGTTTACTTACGTGTGATGATTTTGGATGTATTGCCTGGTTTTATACCCCTCTCGTACTTATAATTGTGACTGGACTTATACTAACGCTGACGGTAGTTGTAACTGTGTTTATGTATAAATCCAAAGG
>JAYSSH010000018.1:0-4930 GCA_043720635.1 Candidatus Kaiserbacteria bacterium | reverse complement strand
GCTACCAAGGAAATTTCGTTCGAAAGTAATAACCCTAAGGTGCGAGAAATTTGGGCTAAATTATAAAACTTACACAGTGTCCCAATTATCGGCGTGTGTATAATCAACAGAGTGTAGTAGTAATTGATGCTTTTAATTTTTAAGGTAAAAGGCAGTACCAAGCAACTAACTATAAATACAGCCAATATATGCCAACCATACACACTTAATAAATCACTTACTTTAATTAAAAATTGGGTAGACCACGGCAAGGTTGTATTAACACTGAGAAAAATCGGTACGATTTTTGGAAAAATAAATACAACAAGAAAAATAGTGATAGCGAGCGTTGCCGTAACCACTATCGCGGGATAAATCAGAGCCCCCAATATTTGCTTTCGTAATTCATGTTTCTTTTTTAATTCAACGGCTATATACTCCAGGCTTTCGGGTAATGTGCCAGACCGTTCTCCCACAGCAATAATACTTAAACTAAAATACCCAAACGTTTTTTTATAGTGACTCAGTGAATTTGCTAACGTTTGTCCAGAGGAAATATTGTGTATGAGCGAAGTAGTAATAGTATTCAGCCTGCCTTTTGAAATCTCCTCCTGTATCATAGTCAGAGCAATGACTATAGGCATTTGGGCCCGTAACATCATGGACAAGCGCTTAAAGAAGATGATTTGTTCTTTAATTGATACTCGTACCGTAACCCCAACACTCAACGCACTTGTAGACAAAGGTATTCTAGGTAGTCGAACTACTAACGTCAAAAATGAATCCCATAGTTGTAGCGCTTTATTCATAATGTATTTTTAACACCTCTTCAATTGCAGTGATACCTGAGAATGCTTTTGATAATCCGTCTGTAATTAATGGCACCATTCCTTCCTTTATGGCCGTATTTCTTAAAGTCGCTGCTGAAGCTCGGGCTATAACTGCTTCTCGAATAGTAGGCGTCACAACCATGACTTCATGGATTCCCACCCGTCCACTATAGCCACTTTGATTGCAGTGAATACACCCAGCGGGTTCATACACTTTTTCCGGAATAACGATACCTGGATTAATCATAAATTGCTGTAACTCTTTTGTTTCTCCTGCGCTTAAAATTTTTTCTTGCTTGCACTGGGTACATAATCGCCTGACGAGCCGTTGCCCGATAGCGATATTAACGGTGGAAGCAATTAAATAGGGTTCAATTTTCATATCTAAAAGACGCGGCAACGTAGTTGCCGCGTCGTTGGTATGAAGAGTTGACACCACCACGTGTCCCGTTAAGGAAATATTAACCGCAAGACCCGCCGTTTCTCCATCCCTAATTTCTCCGACCATAATGGTATTAGGGTCTTGGCGCAGAATACTGCGGAGCCCGTGGGCAAACGTTAATCCCGTACGCGGATTCACTTGTATCTGATTAACTCCTTTGATGGCATATTCGATTGGATCTTCCAAGGTGACAATAGATGTTTGGGTCGCATCTTGCAAAGAAAGAAGCGTGTACAGCGTAGTGGTTTTACCACTTCCGGTGGGACCAGTCGCTAAAATCATGCCATACGGTTTTTTCATAGCTGCTAATATCTTTGTTTGATTTGCCTCTGTGAATCCCAGCGTTGCGAGTGAATGGTTTTCATTTCCTCCAACCAGCAACCGCAGTACAGCATTTTCACCATAATACAACGGCATAATTGATACCCGGATATCTATTAAGGTGGTATCTCGACAAACATGTCGTAATCTTCCGTCTTGCGCCGTAGCATGTTCATCAGTGCGCAAACTACATAAAATTTTTAGTCTCGAGATTAATTCTGCCTGAAGCAAAAGAGGTAACGTATGAACCGTTTGTAATACCCCATCAATACGCAACCGAATCACTATTCCCTCATGTGAAGGGTCAATATGTATATCAGATGCCCGAGTGGTGTAGGCTTGTTCAATTAACGCTTCTAGAATAATGACTGCCGACGCTTGGACGCCTTTTTCTACTTCACGCAGAATTTCTGCCTGGTAGTCAATATCAGACTTTGTGGGTGTACCAATTGGATTGGCGGTCTCCATATCTAAATCATCCCACCTTTTAAAATTTTATGTTTGGGTGATGGTGCATAAGTATTTGTAAGGAACCCCCCAAGGCCTTGCCAAATGGCTTGTTTTTTGGCACTGTAGGAGATGGACAGTCACAAAAAACACGAGGGAATAAAGTAATGGAATACAAAAGCGTTTGGGAAATAGTTGGCGTGCCTGAAGTGTTTAAAAGTCAAACTAAAAGTCGGGTGATGCTGTACTTTCTGGCAGATATCATTAGGGCTACAACGGAACCTAGTCATATACAGCATTATTGTCACGAGGAATACACAAAGGATTCCTTATGGTCAATTCTCATGTATATGAGTGAAAAAAAACGTACGTTAGTTACTAAAAAATTTCAAGATGATAAAGCCTCAGGCGAAAAAGCCGATAAGTTTCTTGATACGTTTCTTCGAAAAAAAATGAAGAATCTAGAAGAAATGGTGTACCGTGCCGTGCCGTTAACTAAGCAAGAATTGAATTGTTCCTCTATAACGTATGAGGAATCAAAACTTGCATGTTTACTTGCATCAGTATTAGATTTTGAAGAAGAACTTGAAAGCTACGTTCGGAAAATGATGGCACCAAGAACCTATCGCCGTCTTCCCCGTCAATAAAAAAGGGCCCGACATATTAGTCGGGCCCCCTTTTTATTTATCAATTTCTACCGTTGATTATTGTACAATCGTCCAGGTCACACCTCCTAACGGCAAGGCACTTTGCACCTTTGCGTCCCCCGTTACCCCTTGAAGCGATAGTACCATTGTCTGACCGATATTCATGACGGCGGTCGGTCGAACTCCGGCCCGGACGGTAAAGAGACGAGATTCTTTAGCGACGAGTGTTGTTACAACGGGAATGGTTATGCTTGAACTGGTAAAGGGTGAACCGGAAATCATATTGCCAATTGATCCTCGAGCTAAACCTGCTTCATCGGTAATACTCAAACCTGAAATTGCCGACACTGGTGCGGTACCGTTTTGGGCAAAGGTAAATCCAGTAAGATTAGCTGGTTTGTTGCCTACATTAATTACTTGCACATACGCTACTGCAACTCCACTTCCCACCTTAGCCAGACCACCACTAAGCAACGGGATGGTTTTTACCACAAGCGCAGTTTGCGCAACGGGTGCAACCTTCCCAACAGCAAGAGTACTCGTAGCGAGAACTACCGGAGTAGCGCCTGTTGTTTGCAACACAATTCTATAATTACCATCAGCCAGCGCCTTAGGTATTTTGAAACTATATTTTTTGTTTTTTACTGACAGAGATTTAGTGGTGTACGCAGGTGTTGTTGTTCCATCTGCAAACACAACGACCACTACTTTTTTAACACCGACAACTTTCCCAGTTAGATTAATTTTCTCACCTTTTTTAGCTACAGTTTTAGTGGTGATAGTTCCAGAAATAATACTAACCTCCACACTACAAGTTACTTTTTTACTACCTTGACTAAAAGTATAAGCATACTTTGTCTTAGCTACAGGTATAACGGTTGCGTTACCTGAAGTGGCCACAGTGTCTTTTCCGCCATCAATAGCTTTGGTAGCATTTTTACTACTCCAAGCAATGGTGATCGGAGTATTTTTTAGAACAGTAATTTTATCTTTAGATTTTGTTTTGGTAGTTATTCCATTTTGTGTGATAGATAGTGAACAGGTTGGTTTATCAGTCGCAGCAGATGCCGGTTGAGCGAAAAGCGCAAACGTACTAAAAATACATAGGGCTAGGGTAAAGGCGAAACCTTTAGAAAGAACTTCATTCATAATAATTTTGTTATAAGTAATTTAAAGTCGTGCAAATCATTTTAAGCCCTCACTCTAAAAGCTGAACACACTGCCTGCGCTCAGCTTTTAAGTCACAGCTCAAGCGTATTAGTACCCTGAAACTGAATCTCCTACCACTTCATAATCAGCGGCGGTAGTTAAAAGCATTACACCACTGTTTTTATGAATATTTGGAGCAACTGCAATAGCTGTCTTCCAATCTGCTGCTGTAACTGATTTTACATCACCATTAACATCAACATAGGCGTAGGTAGCTGCGTTAGCCATAGCGGTGAAGCCGGCAAACATAATGGCTGCAGTGACGGCGAGAGTAAGGAAGCCTTTCATTGATTGAGTATTAGTAAACATACATTTTAAAATTATCGCTGATAGTAAACACGTTAAATCTGGTATTGGTACACATACAGCGTATACGTTCCCTACTCTTATAAGACGTTTAACTACCTGCACTATTACACTTTGTCATTAGTATTTGCCAACATTAGAACACAGATTTTTTACCCCAAGGTAACTGCCATATATTTTTCATATAGCTCTCGTAGTTTTTCCATCCCCCGATGGGTTTTTACCGCCACTAAATTTTTAGAGAGCCCGGTCTCAACTGCTATTTCAGATAAAGAAAAATCATCGATATATCGCAAACTCATTATTTTTTGGTACGCAATGGGTAAAGTTTCAATGAGGGCTACCGCTGCTTGGCCATCAAGCGTATTAATAGTTCGCTCTAGTTCGTCCCCCTCAAGTTCAAAACCATTTTCGAGCAACACATCAAGCGAAACGCTTTTCTTCTTTCGGTACTCATCAATAATAAGACAATTTAACACATGATAGAGAAAGGGTTTCATCAGATTAATCTTCCCCGCTTTTACTAAATAGACCCAAGTTTTAAGAAAGGTATCTTACACACGCACATTCAGAATTTGAAAAAGGACTATTGAAACATGCCCGTTATCGAGTCAGTGATACGGGAGTGTGTGATGATTTGGTGCAAGATACCTTTCTCAAAACTTGGGTCTATTTAGTAAAAGCGGGGAAGATTAATCTGATGAAACCCTTTCTCTATCATGTGTTAAATTGTCTTATTATTGATGAGT
>JAYSSH010000017.1:0-4968 GCA_043720635.1 Candidatus Kaiserbacteria bacterium | reverse complement strand
GCACAAGCAGCGGGGTATACGCGGGCAGCAAATTGTAAATTTACTGAAGCAATAAGATAGGGCAAGAAAGCTGTGAAATTCACCACTGCGCGTCATGTCTGTAGCGTATACTATGTAGAATGAAATTTTTACGTTTATTAAAACAATCGTCAGATCACTGGTTTCGCAAGGGAGCAGAACAACATGCCGCTGCTTTAGCGTATTTTATACCGTTTGCATTAGCGCCATTGTTACTTATATCGATTACGCTGGTTGGGGTACTGATCGGGCGTAAAGACGTGATTGCCTTGCTCGAGCGTTGGGGAGAGACCATTGATCCGGCGTTGCCAGCGTTTATGACTTCAACCATTGCTAATTTTGAAGTCCTTACAACCACCTATACGTTGCCGTTATTTGCACTCTTGTTTTTCTCGGTCATGATTCTATTTGCGTTAAATAGTTTATCAAGTGGATTGCAAAAGTTGTGGGAGGTAGAACGTTTTGGTTTTAAAAATTTATTTTGGCGTTCTGGACGGTCTATTTTATTTGTTTTGTTATTTCAGGTGTACTTAGTGGTTACCATTCTTTCAAATAATTTTTTGATTATTTTAAGTGAAAGTTCAGGCTTACCAATATTTACTGCCTTGTCACAAGTGGTGTTCTTTATGTGTACAACATTACTTATTGCCTTAGGATTTGGATTGTTACCGTTAAAATCTTTATCATTTAGAGCACGTTTGTATGGAGCTGTAGTGGCTACAACTTTATTTTTATTTACGCGCACGTTGGTAGCCCTACATGTTGCTACTTCTCCTTCACCCGATATTTATGGAGCAGCCGGGTTACTATTTGTTTTGTTAATATGGGTGTATATTTCTGCCGGTATCATTTATTATGGCGCCTCTTTCGCGTACGTATATGAACGAATGTATAAAAAAATTACCAAGCAATAGGGGTGTGACCGTGTTTCTGTAAATACGTATTAGTTTGACTAAAGTGTTTACAGCCAAGAAAACCACGGTACGCCGACAGGGGAGAAGGATGTGGGGCACAGAGTACTAAATGGTTTGATTCATCAATGAGATGCTGTTTACTTTGAGCGTATGCTCCCCAGAGCAAGAACACGACGTGAGATTTCTCAGATGAGATTTTCTCAATGACAGCATCAGTAAATTGCTCCCAGCCTTTGCCTTGATGTGAACCGGCTTTGCCTGCTTCTACCGTTAACGTGCTATTAAGTAATAAAACTCCTTGTGTAGCTAATCGTTGTAGGTTTCCAGACGGGGGAGGGGTTACACCAATGTCTGAATAAATCTCTTTATAGATATTACGAAGTGATGGGGGTATTGGTATATCATCTGGAACAGAAAACGCCAACCCATGCGCTTGTCCCTCGCCATGGTACGGGTCTTGTCCCAGAATAACTACTCGTACTTGTGAAAAAGGACATAAGGTGAAAGCATTAAATATTGTTGGTAGGGGTGGATACACCACAGTGAATGTATACGCTTTATGAATAAACAAAGCCAAATTTCTGCCATACTCTTTTTCCAATTCGGGTTGAATGATGTTTTTCCAAGATGATTCTAGAATTGGTACCATTTAAACATTGTATCAATGTATACGCAAAATATGAAAAGGAGCCATTTTTAATGGCTCCCTATCTTTTCTGTTAAAGCGGCTTATCAAGATACTGTTTTACTATACTCGATCGTAAAAAAGTTTTTGTAATAGTCTCTAGTTCTTCCAAATGGATGGAATGTATGGTTCGCCAGCAGTATTCACTAATTTCTGCTTGTTCAATAACCAGTGTATGTACTGAAAATTCCGTTGCTTCATAAAGAAAATGGTCCCATACGACACTATTGTTGTGGGGAATAGCTCGCCGGTGTGCTGTTATAAATTTAACATGGTTCGCAAAGAGACCAGTTTCTTCGTGTAGTTCACGAAATGCTGCTTTTTTAGGAGTTTCTCCACGTTCAATTTTTCCACCCGGAAGTTCCCACTCAGTAAGACGATCAAGTGATTTTACCAGCAATATTGTATTATTGTGCTGACATATCACCCGTACTACTTGTCCTTTAACAAACACTTTTGACATCATAACCTCCATAACGATCTAAACCAATTATCACTGAAATGTGTAGTTAAAACAATAATAGAAATCAAAAATTAAACAAAACCACCGTAAAGCAGTTTTGCTTAGGTGGTTTATACAAACAGTCCAATAATTGATATATTGGAAAGCAGTAACTTTGTTGTGTCCGTCAGGGGAAAGTTTGAAGATTCTTGCATTGAAGTCCAGGCTAACTTGTCTATCTCGCTTCCGTCCGGAGACATGGCTTTAGTAGCTCTTGCTTTTCCCCACAAGCAAAAAATAGTTTCCTCAATGGAGCTGCATAAATTTATTTCTGTATGAATGAGTTTAATGCGCTTGGACCGTATGTTAGTTTCTTCATACAGCTCCCGTAAAGCTGCTTGCATTGGATCTTCAGATTCATAAATGATGCCACCGGGGAATTGCCACAATTTGCGTGTTTTTTGTCGGACGAGCAACATTTCTAGGTTGTCGTTTATCAAAATAACACGCGCCACTTTTTTCTTTCGCTGTTTAATTGTCTTCATGTGCACACCCCCATAACTTTTTCTAGCTGTAGGGTACCATAGTACAGTAATAGAGTATACTTAGGATATATGCTTATCATCGATATCGAAGCCACTGGCACTAATACCCAGAAGCACTCTATTCTCTCAATTGGTGCACTTGATTTACAGAATCCAAGCAATCAGTTTTATGGAGAATGCCAGATGTGGACGGGCGCTCATGTGATGGATGAGGCACTAGTTGTTAATGGATTTACGCTTGAGCAAATTAATGATCCGACAAAACAAACGGAGGCTGAATTAATTACTTCTTTCATGGAGTGGACGCATAGTCTTTCGAACCGTACCCCGGCCGGGCAAAACGTTTCGTTTGACAGAGCATACGTTGAGGCGGCCTGTGCTCGGGCGGGAGTTAACTTCGATTTACCGTTTCGCACAATTGATGCCCATACACTCTGTTATGTGCATATGCTTAAACGTGGCGTCACGCCCCCATTTGATGTCAAGCATAAACATAGTGCCCTTAATCTCGATGGAGTAATGAATTATTGTGGTATTCCTGACGAACCAGATCCCCATAATGCGCTAACTGGTGCAATGTCACATGCAGAAGTGGTGTCACGATTGCTGTATGATAAAAAACTTCTCCCCGAATTTTCACACTTTGAAATTCCGTGGCTTTGACCAAGATGATACAATGTCTGCAGTATGGTTAAAAAATTGTTAGGTTTGCGCACAAAAAAAGTTACTAAAAAAGCTAATAGTAATATCAGTCATTGTCGAATTGTGACGGATCTCCTTGATCCAAAAGGTACTGAAGGTGATGCCATCCAGTCATGGCGTGTATTTCGTATTATGTCCGAGTTTGTCAGTGGTTTTGAATTACTGCGCAATCATGGATTGGCCGTAACCTTTTGGGGAAGTGCCCGAATGGAACCAGGTAATCCGTATTATAAAGCAGCCGAGGAACTGGCAGCTAAATTAGCTAAAAAAGGATTTTCGGTTATTTCAGGCGGAGGACCGGGTATTATGGAGGCGTCAAACGTGGGAGCGTTCAAAGTAGGCGGGAAGTCAGTCGGATTAAATATCCAGCTTCCATTTGAGCAAAAACTTAATCCGTACGTTACTGAGTCCCTTAGTTTCGATTTCTTTTTCTCACGCAAAGTGATGCTCACGTTTGCGTCTGAAGCGTATATCTATTTCCCTGGTGGTTTTGGTACCCTCGACGAGCTTTTCGAAATTCTCACCCTAATTCAAACAAAAAAAATTGCACCCGTTCCTGTTGTGCTCATAGGTTCAGATTTTTGGAATCCACTGCTAACGTGGTTTGAGAAAGAATTACTTAAAAAACACAAAGTAATTAGTAAAGAGGATTTAGATTTATACAAAGTCTTTGACTCAATTGAAGAAGCCTATAAATACGTTCTTAAAAACGTAGATTGTAATACCATTAAACAATATTAATATGAAAACAAGTCACATTGTTTTTGATATTGGTGGCACCAAGACCCGGGTGGCTTATTCAGATGATCTGACATCGTTGGTTGAAGTAGCTAGTTTCTACACACCAGTTGAACCCAAAGCCGGTATAAAAAAAATGATTGAAACCATTGAAGAATTTTCTGATATCGGTACCATCGCTACCATCTCTGGCGGTATTCGGGGAGTGCTCGATGAAGAAAGGCGAGGAATAGTGCATGACGATGTGTTATCAAGTTGGGTTGATTTTGACGTGGTGGAGGAGTTACGTAAAACATTTTCTGTCCCCGTGTATTTGGAAAATGATGCGGCCCTCGCCGGATTAGGAGAAGCCCATTATGGAGCCGGGGTAGGGGTTGATTTAGTGGTCTACCACACGGTGAGTACCGGCGTGGGGGGCGTACGTATTTCTAACGGGCACATAGATGCGGCGTCTGCGGGTTTTGAGCCGGGGCATCAAGTACTCGATATTGACCGGACAATTTTAGGTGAGGATATTGTACCAACGCTTGAAAATCTAGTTTCCGGTACTGCTGTTGAAAAAAGATTGGGTACTAAGCCGTATGACATTCCGCAGAGTGATGTGATTTGGGATGAACTGGCCGGATATTTAGCGCAGGGATTACGTAACACAATTTTATACTGGTCCCCGGAAGCAATTATTTTAGGTGGATCAATGATCATTGGTGATCCAAAAATTCCACTGGAAGCTATTCGTAAAGCCACAGTAGAAGTATTAGATAGTTTTGTTGAGTGTCCGTTTATTACGACGGCGAGTTTGGGTGATGAAGCAGGGCTATACGGCGCACTAGCTCTAATTCGTCAAAATACGTAGATAGAAGTTCCATAAACGGCGCATTTCGTTGTTGAATTTCAAAAAATATCATTCACCGTACAAGAAGTACG
>JAYSSH010000016.1:0-5071 GCA_043720635.1 Candidatus Kaiserbacteria bacterium | reverse complement strand
CAACATCAACCCAGATCTCATCACTTGGTTTCAAAAGTGAACATTCATGTTCACTGAGAGTGTCAAACCACACTTGGTCTTTTGGTTTTTCCCATTGAGCCCATCCATGGTAATAAATGAGCACATTCCCTGGAACAAACAATTTGTG
The DNA here is from genome assembly GCA_043720635.1 of Candidatus Kaiserbacteria bacterium. Lineage (GTDB taxonomy): Bacteria > Patescibacteriota > Minisyncoccia > Phycocordibacterales > UBA918 > OLB19. The sequence continues at coordinate 4,923 of JAYSSH010000016.1, read as the reverse complement.
ACGGATCATCCTTGAAACGGCATCATGTTCCATTTTTAACTCCCATAAAATGAACTATCAATTAATAACATATTTTATAATAAAAGTCAATGTCTCACAAAAAAATTACTAATCACGTATACTAGTGCTAATTATGGCATCAGGGGACGCGGTTCAGCAGATAAAAGATCGGCTCAATATTATTGATGTAATTTCGCCGTATGCGGAGTTGATACAAAAGTCTTAAATTGTTTCTCGATAGCGTTGAATTTAGCATCTTGTGAATGGTAGAATTTGAATAGTATGAAAGATTTTAAACATTGGATTGATGTGAAAGAAAAACTCGATTGTTTATCTCACCGTCCACCATTTGTGAGTGAAGGTGATATGTGGTGGGCGAGCATTGGGGAGAATGTTGGTTCAGAAATCGGTGGTAAAAGTGACCTGCACTCTAGGCCAGTTATTATATTGCGCAAGTTGTCCCACGGATTTTATTTTGTCATACCAACTACAACAAAAACAAAAGATGGTAGTTGGTATTTTTCTTTTACACATGCTGAAAAGGTAACTATTGCTTGTCTTCATCAATCAAGAGCAATTGACTATCGCCGACTGTCCTCGAAGTTAGGAACTTTATCAGAAAACGATTTCTCTGATTTAAAGGGCGCATTCAGAAGCCTGTATAAACTCTAAAAAATATTCCCCACCTCTTGCGAGATGGGGCCGCGGGAAAACCCCGAATGTACTTATAGTATAGTAAAGTGATTAAAATATGTCAATATTTTACCTAAAATTGTTCTATCTGGTATACTAATCCTACTTATGGCATCAGGGGACGTGGTTCAGCAGATTAAAGATCGGCTCGATGCTTTTAATGTGGTTAAAATTTAAATATAGAACGACCTCCTGTACACGAAGTAAGGGAGTCGGTAGTCGATGTTGGCTGTTCATCCATTCATTACGATGGTGATTGCGACGATCAGTATCAAGGTCATGAACAAAGAGTACATGACAAAAGGTCGCTTCTCGGCCCAAACGTTCTCTTTCGTGGGGTGCCGAATGTAGCTCAGGTTGTCCTTCATTTGTAGGTAGAAAAACAAAATTGAGCCGACACACCAGATTGCAGTAGGTAGGAAACAAAGCCATCCTATCAGGTTCATTATTTTAGTCCTTTTCTAAAAAAACATTCACTAAAATAGTATCATAAATAACCAATATAGTCAATAGCTTACGATACTTTGATACTTCGCGTATACTAGTGACAATTATGGCTTCTGGAGACGCGGTACAGCAGATTAAAGATCGGCTCAATATTATTGATGTGATTTCGCCGTATGCGGAGTTGATAAAGTCGGGGAGACACTTTGTGGCGCGGTGCCCGTTTCATTCTGAGAAGTCGCCGTCATTTCATGTGTCGCCGGAGCGGGGGACGTATCATTGTTTTGGGTGTGGAGTAGGGGGAGATATTTTTTCTTTTATTCAGGCGATTGATGGAGTTGAGTTTAAAGATGCGTTAAAAACACTCGCTGAAAAAGCGGGGGTAGAACTAGTACCCGAGAATCCACAAAAGAAAACTGAACGTGATGAGCTCGTGGCCGTGATTGAAGCCGCTACAACGTACTTTGAAAACCAATTACCAAACATGGTTGATGCGACCGTGTACCTAGAACGTCGAGGAGTAACAAAAGAAACTATAAAAAAATGGCGCATTGGCTATTCTCCCGGCCCACCGCTGGCTGGGTGGCGTGAACTCAAAACTCATTTAACGAACGAAAAGTTTTTGCCGAGCGTGATGTCAAAAGCTGGTTTAATTAAAAGTGCCGAAGGTGGTAAAGAACCATTTGATACCTTCCGTGATCGTATTATGTTTCCCTTGCGCGACCAGGCGGGTCGGGTTGTAGGATTCTCCGGTCGGATATTAGCGAAAGATACTGAGGCGCCAAAATACGTGAACTCACCTGAAACTGAGTTGTATCACAAATCTGAACTTCTCTATGGCTACGATATGGCCAAGCAGGGAATTCGTAACCTTGGGTTTTGGATTATTGTGGAAGGGCAGTTTGATGTGGTGATGAGTCATCAAGCGGGGTATACGAATACCGTGGCCGTATCGGGTACTGCTTTAACATTACATCATGTGCAATTGCTCGAACGTCTTTCAAACAAAGTAGTCTTGGCACTCGATTCGGACAAGGCGGGAATTGCCGCCATGAAAAAATCAGCTGACTTGATGTTAAGGCGCGGGATAGATGTGAAAGTAGCTGCCATGCCCGATGGGGCTGACCCGGCAGATATGATTTTGGCAGACCCTAAATCGTTTAAAACCGCAGTCGGACACGCGACGCACATCATTGAATTTCTCCTTGCACACTTACGCACAACCACCCCTGACGATAGAGCTTTTAAATTAAAAGCCACTGCTGAAGTCATTCCCTTCATCACCCTCATTCCCAACATGGTTGATCGCGACCACTTTGAAGGCATTACCGCTACTGCACTTAATACTTCTAAAGATGCTGTGCATGCTGAGGTATTGCGAGTCCTTGAAGCCGAGAAGTGCGAACCAATAAAAAATTCTAACTCGATAGAAACAAACCAATCCCTTAAACAACCCGAACCTATTGCAACTATTTTACGCAAAGAAGGCACCCTTCATTATTTACTCGCGGCCCTAACCGTCGTGCCTTTCCCGGTGAAAGAAATATTGGAGCGTGAAATTAAAACCATTGTGGGCGAAGAAGTGTTTGAGCAAGAAGGTAACGATGGGGCCGATCATATTTCAAAACTAACGTTTCAAATCGAACAGTTTATCGAAAAGAGTTCCTACCGCTTACAAATCGAGGAATTCACCCACAAACTTAATCAGCTACATAAGTTAACTGTAGAAGGGAAGTTAGCTCAAGAAAAAGTCCAATTAAAGGAAATCGAGAATAGTGGAGAGGGAGATACAATGCCGGTGTTGCTTCGGGTAAACGAGCTGAGGCGCCAGTTGCAGGCCAACGAGTATCAAGTTTCCATCTTTCCCAAACTAAGTTAACCCGATCTCCACTCCTTCAGAAACGAGCGCAGTGCTAGAAGCGCAAGGACATTTTCTGGAAACGTACTTCTGTACGTTGGAAGAAAATGTACCGCAGCAGCGACAACGCAATGCGCCATTTGTGAAGGCCTGGCTGGACAATTTGGATAATTTCTGTATAGTAGTGCATACCTATGGCAGTCAAGAAAAAAGCCAATTCAAGCAGTAAAAAAGCGGCCAAAACCGTTACAAAAGTCACAAAAAAACCGGTAGCAAAAAAGACTAACAAAAAAGTCGCCGCTCCCAAGAAAGTAATTAAGCAAGTTGTAAAGAAAGCTGTTGTGAAGAAAGTAGTAAAAAAAGCAGCACCTAAAAAGGTAGCGGCTAAAAAAGTTGTGCCTAAAAAAGTGGTAAAGAAGGTTATTGCCAAATCTAAACCAGTTGCTAAAAAAGAAGTTAAGAAAGCAGCACCGGCACCCGTGGTTAAAAAAGTAGTTCCCGAAATTCCTAAGAAGTTAACCAAGAGTGAAAAAGTGCTCGAATTAAAAGCAGCCGAATTAATGAAGCTCGGACGCGAACGAGGCTATGTAACGTACGATGAACTTTTACGTTCGTTCCCTGAAATTGAAAAGGACGTGATGTTTCTTGATGACCTCTACGAACGATTTACTGTAGCGGGGATTGATGTATTAAAGTCAGGCGGAATGTTGGGCGATGACCCGGCGGAAGAATTGCTCGCGCAAAAAAATGCGTTTAAACGAAACGAAAGTAGTTACGATTCGATTCAAATGTATCTCCGTGAGATTGGACAATACCCACTCCTTAATGCGCATGAAGAACGCGTACTGGCTAAACGTATCGTAGATGGTGATGATGAAGCTCGAAACCTGCTTGCGCGCGCTAACCTTCGTTTGGTGGTATCGATTGCTAAAAAGTATGTAGGACGTTCACCAGATTTAACGTTACTAGACCTTATTCAAGAGGGTAACCTGGGTCTCTTTAAAGCGGTAGATAAATTCGACTTCACAAAAGGTTTTAAATTCTCAACCTACGCCACTTGGTGGATTAGACAAGCCATTACTCGAGCGCTTGCCGACCAATCTCGTACCATTCGTATTCCGGTGCACATGGTGGAGACGATGGCCAAGTACAAACAAGTCTCACGCCGTCTCTCACAAGACCTCGGACGTGATCCAATGCCAGAAGAAATTGCAACCGAGATGGGCGTGGAAGTAGAAAAGATTTACCAAATCGAAAAAATTAGTCAGGACACTATTTCTCTTGAATTACCAATTGGGGATGAAGACGACAACTCTCGCCTGTCTGACTTTATTGCTGACGATAAAATCACCTCACCTGATCAAGAAGTATCACACAGTATCTTAACTGATCAAATTACCGAAATTCTTGATACCCTTTCAGAAAAAGAACGAAAGATTCTCGAGATGCGTCACGGGCTACTCGATGGAACCTATCATACGCTTGAAGAAGTAGGGAAGGAGTTTGGCGTGACGCGAGAACGTATTCGACAGATTGAGGCGAAGGCACTTGAAAAAATCAGACAGCACGAGAAAGCTAGGAGATTAAAATCCTACTAAACGGAGCTTCCAAAACGCACGCATCTGCTGCGTTGCCACTTTCGCTCAAACTTTCACCGTACAGAAAGTACGACTCAAGTTTTCGCTCGGTGACGCCTTGCATCTACGCACGTTTTGAAACCTCATCGGAGATGATAGGGTGAAAACAAAACCGCCTTCGGCGGTTTTGTTTTTGTAAATAAAAAAACCACCACACAAATTGTGTAGCAGTTGGTGGAGGGTGGCGACGAATTTCGCCACCCTTCAAATTAGTCAGCGAGACGTTAAACGAACATTTTCGGACAGTCTGCCATCAACATGTCGACGTTGGTCCATTCGGACGTCGAGGTC
>JAYSSH010000015.1:0-5106 GCA_043720635.1 Candidatus Kaiserbacteria bacterium | reverse complement strand
ACTTTTGGTATAGGCAAACTCTGGATTCAAATGACAAAGTCGCTGAACAACAAATTAATCTTATTAGTGATCGTCTCACTAAAATTGGTAACCTGGCTATTTTCTTTGGTCTTGCGATTGCAAAAATCCCTGCCAAATTGCAAAAAGAGTATTTAAAAAATCCCAAGCTAGCGCCGTACCACTATTTGCTTAGCCAATCATTTGCTACTGCTAAACATAATCTGACTGAAGCCGAAGAAAAAATAATGGCGTTAAAGTCAAATCCGGCGCGAAGTCTTTGGATCGCTGGTACTGAGAAGATAATTAATAAGCGGGAAATTGAGTACAAGAAAAAGAAAATGCCTCTGGTTGAAGCTATTGAAATGGTTTCCGCTATAGAAACTAATGAACGTCCAAAACTATGGAACGTGATTAGAACTGAACTAAAATCAATGTCGGAAATTGCCGAGAATGAACTTAACGCCATTGTTATTGATAAGAAAATAAATGACGAACTCCGTGGCTATAGACTACCGTATGAAGCCAAGGTACAAAGTTATGAAAATGATTTATCGAGCGTTGAAGCACTGGTTGAATCAATTAGTACTAAAGGGTTTGCCTTAAGTCGAAAATTTTATGAACTAAAAGCCAAAGCCCATGGCGTTACGAGTCTACCGTACGCTTCAAAATACGATGCGCTGGGGACAGAAATAAAAATTCCTTACAAAGAAGCCACTGATATTTGTCGTGATGTATTTTATGGTGTCAAAAATGAATACGGAGAATTTTTCGACGACATGCTACAAAGTGGACGGATAGATGTGTACCCTAAGAAAGGCCGTAGTGGTGGAGCTTTTATGTCGAGTGATACCAACATTCCAATTTTTGTATTCTTAAATCAAGTAGATACCTTTAAGTCACTTGAAACGTTAGCTCATGAAATGGGTCACGCCTTACATAGTTACCGAAGTAAGGGACATCAGCCTGCTCGCTACCAAGATTATTCCACCACTACTGCCGAAACAGCCAGCACGTTGTTTGAAAATCTGGTATTTGATTCTGTCTATAGACAATCGGATGACGCTACAAAATTCACGTTAATGCACGATCGCCTAACACGGGATATTTCAACCATTCAACGACAAATTGCTTTCTTCAACTTTGAAAGAGAGATGCACCTCTTAATTCGCAATCAAGGAGCAGCCAGCAAAGAAGAGTTATCTGCTTTGTTTACCAAGCAATTACGGGCACACCTAGGAAAGGGAATTGATATCGTCGATGACGACGGGTATTCATTTGTCTATATCAGTCACTTCCGGGCGATGTTTTACGTGTATACCTATGCTTACGGGTTACTCATGAGTAACCTTATGGCAGAACAATATCGAGCCGACACAAACTACGTTGAACAAATCGACAAATTCCTCTGTAGTGGTAGCAAAGACAACGTAGAAAATATCTTTAAATCAATCGGAATTAATGCCCGAAAAATTGAAACTTTTGAAGCTAGTCTTGGAAGCATTGAACGAAATGTCGCCGAGTTCGCAAAATTGTCAAAAAAAATAGGGAAGTGATTAGCAAAAGTGTATTAATTTGTTATAGTACAAAATATTAATAGATAGCAATTAACTATGTCAGGTAACGAAATTCGGAGTAAGTTTTTGGAGTTTATGAAGGCAAAGGGCCACGCCGTGGTACCTTCGGCTGCCTTGGTGCCAGAAAACGACCCGACTACACTCTTTACCGGCAGTGGGATGCAACCAATGTTGCCGTACTTGCTAGGAGAATCACATCCAATGGGTACACGTATAGCTGATTCCCAAAAATCATTTCGTGCCGAAGACATTGAAGAAATAGGCGACAACCGTCACACGACGTTTTTTGAAATGCTTGGCAATTGGTCATTCGGTGATTATTTTAAACAAGAGCAAATCGAATGGATGTTTGAATTTCTCGTTAAGGAAATTAAGCTTGATCCAAGCAAATTATATATTTCTGCTTTTGGTGGAGATGAGGAAAATAATTTACCGAAAGATCTTGAGGCGCCAGACCTATGGCAAAAACTTTTTGCACAAGTAGGGATTGATGCAGTAGTGGCCGATATCGGCAGTGAAGCAGCAGGGTACGAAAGAGGCATGAAAGCCGGAGAACGTATTTTTTACTATGAAGCTAAGAAAAACTGGTGGAGTCGAGCTGGCGTACCTGCAAAAATGCCGATTGGTGAACCAGGGGGACCGGATTCAGAGATGTTTTATGATTTTGGAACACCACATGACACCACATACGGTGCCCATTGTCATCCCAATTGTGATTGTGGTCGATTTATGGAAATTGGTAACAATGTATTTATGCAGTACATCAAAACTGGTGACCGTGAATTTACCGAACTAAAAAATAAAAATATAGACTTTGGTGGTGGACTTGAACGTATTGCAGCAGCATCAAATAATGAAGCGGACGTATTTAAAGTTGATTTACTTTGGAACACAATCATTCATATAGAAAATCTTTCTGGTAAAAAATATGATGATAATAAAAAAGCGTTTCGTGTAATTACTGACCACATTCGAGGCGCTGTATTTATGATCGGTGATGATGTGCTACCAGCAAACAGTGAGCAGGGTTACTTTACGCGCCGTTTGCTTAGACGTGCAGTACGGTTTGCTGATCAATTAGGAATTGCTCCTGGTACCTTTACACAACTTGCCACTAGTGTGATTGATTCATTTGGTGATCACTATAAAATTCTTGAAACAAAACGTTCATTAATCACAAAAACTATTGCAGAAGAAGAAACGCAATTTAGAAAGACACTCGAAGCAGGCCTCAAGCAATTTAATAAAATCACTTTACAAGTGCATGTCGTGAGTAAGGAAGTAGATGGTAAGAAAGTAATTGATAAGGCAGTTGCTCCAACCACCAAACAAGCCATCTCAGCCCAAAATGCTTTTGAACTGTATACAACCTACGGTTTTCCAATTGAACTGACTGAAGAAATTGCAGCTGAGAAAGGATTAATAGTTGAACGTGCTGGTTTTGATGCACTTATGGAAGAACACCGCAATCTCTCTCGCGCCGGAGCAGAACAAAAATTTAAAGGGGGACTGGCTGATAGTTCTGAACAAGTAGTTCAGTTACATACCGCTACCCACCTTATGCTTGCCGGTTTACGCCAATTACTTGGTACGCACGTCCACCAAGCAGGTTCGAACATCACCGGTGAGCGATTACGCTATGATTTCACCCATGGTGATAAAATGACGCCTGAACAAATCAGCTCTGTTGAGAAATTTGTAAATGACGCCATCACTCTTGGCGGACCGGTGACTATCGACATGATGAAGAAAACTGATGCCGAAGCCGACCCAACCATTGAAGCCAGTTTTTGGGATCGATATCCAGAGGAAGTAAAAGTGTATACGATGAAAACACGTGACGGAGTAGTCGTCTCACGTGAACTCTGTGGCGGACCACACGTAGAAAAACTAGAAGATGTGAAAGGTACGTTTAAAATCACCAAAGAAGAATCTTCCTCCGCCGGTGTTCGAAGAATTAAGGCAATCTTAGAATAGAGAAAATTGAATAGTAAAATATAAAAGATACAAAACCGAAACGCTATGCGTTTCGGTTTTATCGTACGTCTCTTCAATTTTCACTATTCCATATTCTATATATTCGAAGAGAGGTGCGCTTTGAGTAAGGTAAGTGGAGAAATGGAAGTGAATACAAAGTTTCTTGATATACTTTAATTATGTCGCTCTTTTCTCACGCCGAACCTTCAATCCGTTTTGGTGCAGTTATTGAAATTGGCTCAGGCAGTGTGTTGGCTTCAATTGTTAAATCAGACCGCAGTAAAATTACTCCTGAGATTATTTGGTCAAAACGAGAATATGCTACCAAACGTGCCGATAGTGATACCGGGGTAAACGCAAAAGCAGTCATTACAGCGCTAATGAACGCTATCTTACTGCTTGAGAACGATGGCACAAAATTAATGCGGGTCGTATATCCTCACAGCAAAATTACCCATGTGCAAGTCTCAATGACCGCGCCGTGGTCATACACCATTACAAAAGTTATTGGCTATTCAAAAGAAGAACCGTTTGAAATAACTGAGACTTTACTTTCAAGCCTCGTTGAAGCGGCTCAGAAAAAAATTGCTGAAGAACTCAAAGAAAATGAGCTCGCTACCGATTTAGGGCTGGCAATAATGACGCGCGCCACGACTGATATTCAAGCCAATGACTACAAAATTGAAGATCCTAAAGGGAAACAAGCCTCGTCATTAACCTTAACGCAAGTAAGCGCTGTCGCCCAAACCTATTTAACCGATGCCGTGAGTGATATAAAAAGCAAAGTATTTAAACATGCGTTGCTAGAGCAATTTTCGTTCATGCTTATGTTTCATTGCATTGTGCGGGAATTTAACAATCAGTTAAGTGAATATTGTTTGGTTGATGTTACGTATGAAGCTACTGAAATTGGCGTAGTCAGGGGGAGTATTCTTCGGTACTGTACCCATACACCAATAGGTATCAGCACCCTCGCACGAACCATAGCCACCGTTTTAAATATTCCGCTGGCGGAAGCGTATGCTTTTTTGAAGGAACCCTATTTTTCGCACGCCATGGAATCACTGACGCCTGAGAAAAAAGCCGCGGTCGAAGTAGTCTTTGATGAATACCAAAACAATCTTGCTACATTATTTACAGAAACAGGTGATACCTTGTCCATACCAAAAATTCTTTTTATGCATGGAGACAATCAATCGGAGAATTTTTTCAGTGTCCAGTTAACAGCTGCTGCTAAAAAAGCGACTGGTTCTGTGCATACGGTACATAAAGTAAGTGCAGAACTACTGACTAAAAATTATAGTGTCGATGAAAAAAAGGCTTTATTAACCGTGGCTGACGATACCGCAATGCTGGTAGCGGCCCAGTTTTTCCACAAACAGCACCATTGTAATGATTTTATTCAACTTTAAGGGTTATACTGTACAATAGTTATATGTCACAAAAATGGAACTTGCAGGATATGCCGCAGGGTGTGCTCGGGGCGCTGCCAAGCACGATCAACATGCGCTGGGCGTCGTCGCCCAACGTATCGGCCTGCTCCTTGAGGCGTTGG
>JAYSSH010000014.1:0-5113 GCA_043720635.1 Candidatus Kaiserbacteria bacterium | reverse complement strand
GCTTCTTAGCCATTGCTGCGAGAGCCTTTGGCGTGAGGTCATCACCATGGGTGTTGGCGATATCGCGAGCCGTGTTGGTGTACTCTCCAACAATAGTTCCGCGCAGAAATCCCGCTTTAGCTGAGGCAGAGATTTGATCTAAGACGACAATCTCTTTAAGTGCATGTTTAATTTCAGGTTTTGATTTATAGACCGTGTAGTCGTACGATGCGAGCGCAAGGTTTTCTACTATCGTCGCAGTAAACCACGCTTCATTGTATTGATGGAGCTTGGGAAAATTTTCTCGATTAAGTGAGAAACTTGCGTGTTCTACTTTGTGAGATTTAAGTGACTGCACTACACTACGAATTAAAGTTCGAAAAATTCGCGGGGTCATTTCAGCCCACTTCCCTGCTCCTTGCCGGTACTCGGTATGACCATTTGCAGTTTCCACAAATCGATGGGTACTGATTGAATCGGTAGTAATAATGATACGAGTATATTTTGTATCAAGCGTGGCTTCAGTTTTCTGAGAAAGGGTAATTTTAGTTGACATGGTAGTAATTATAGCAGATATAGGTTTCTAAACAGATTCTTGAATTATCGTCATTTTCCTGTACAGTACCTACTAGTTTTGTTAAGGAGAAAGAAATGATTGACTGTGTAGTCTGTTTACGATCACTCGATGCCAGTGAACGGTCTTTATATACTGTGGTTGAATATCCGAGAGTTCCTGTTAAAGGTGATTATGTCATGGTGCCTGGATTCAAGCACTTTAATTACGAAGTAATTAAAGTTTGTCTACGTCCAGGAACAACAGCTATTGCTACACTTGAATATGGAAATATGATGGGAGATATCTTCCCCTTACTAAAAAGACAACCGTCAATATGGAGTGAGGATATTCCAGATTAACTGATCCTAAAGCCGCCCGTTTTTTCGGGCGGTTTCTAATTAAAAAACCCTCTCAGGTTTCTGAAAGGGTTTTTTAAAATTATTAATAAATCCGAATTAGATTTCTGCTTCATCACTCTGATCCTTGCTCGTAAATGTGTCGATACGGTTGATGTCTCGTGGAAATAGCGTGGCCTCTTTTACGTTACCAATACCACAGTACTTAGCAGTTAGTCGTTCAAGACCCATCCCAATCCCCCCATGCGGAGCGATACCGTATTTAAAGGCTTGAAGATAGAATTCAAACTTGTCGGGATCAAGTCCTTTGCCTTTAATACGTGACACTAACTCGTCGTAGTTATGTACGCGTTGTCCCCCAGAACACATTTCAAGTCCGCGAAAAAGTAAGTCAAAACTGCGCGTAAACTCTGGATTGGCTGGGTCTACATGGGTATAAAACGGACGTTTTGACGTTGGGAAATGAGTCACAAACATATAATCTGAACCAAGATTCTTGTTTGCGTATTCACAGAGAAATCGTTCGTCTTCTGGTTCAAGATCTGGCTCACTGGTTTTGTCTACGCCGGTTTCTTTCAAGATAAGCGCTTGCGCTTCACGGAGCGTCATAACGGGAAACGTTTCTGGCGCAAGTGCAATATCAGTACCTAGAATTTTAATCTCACCCGCACACACGTTGTTTATATGTGCATTGATATGTCGAATGAGCTTGGTGACGAGAGTTATAACGTCTGTATGGTCATTAATAAATGACATCTCAAGGTCGAGCATACTGATTTCACTGAGGTGACGTGTTGTAGCGCTTTTTTCAGCACGAAACGTTGGGCCAACTGCAAATACGCGTTCAAACACACCCGCCAGGATTTGTTTATAGAGTTGTGGGCTGGTGGCGAGGGATGCTTCTACTCCTTTAAAGTATTTAACTTTAAATACCTCTGCCCCACCTTCAGCATCTCCCCCTACCAATTTTGGTGCTTGAAATTCAGTAAATCCTTCACTGGTAAGGAAGGTACGATATGCTACCAAGATTTCACTTTGTACTTTAAATATCGCGCGTTCGCGGTTTCGTCGTAACGTAAGTGGACGGTTATCAAGTAGGGTGTCGAGATTAAGTTCACTATCTATATCAAATGGCATCGGAGCCGCTGCACTTAATACTTTAATCTGGGTAATTTCTAGTTCAATGTCCCCATTTTGCACACCCTCTTTGCGCATTTTCTCAGGACGGGCATTCACAACCCCTGTGACGGCAATAACATATTCAGGTTTTAGTGTCTTTGCCACTTCAAGTACTTCAGGCTTTCCAAACACCACTCCTTGTACGACGCCAGTTCGGTCACGAAAATCAAAGAAGGCCATCTTACCTTGATCCCGCGCAATAGCGACAGAACCGTTGATTAAAACAGTTTCTCCAATATGTGCTCCTAATTCTGCTATAAGTGTTCGTTGCATAATTGTTGTGGTGGAGAAACGAAATTCGCCCCTCCACATATATTATTGCTAATAAATGTGCAGGGGCGATTGTGGTCGCGGTGCCACCCTACTTCCCTATAGTGTATTCACTAGTAGGGCCCTCTTAGATACGCTGTATCGGGCGTTCCCGGAGAGTGTGAGTCTCAGGCCTCGGCAGGTGTCAGCTGCGTCGTTGGTTATCTGTAGTATTACTGTTCTCTACGTGCTTGTCAATTAAGGGACGCTGGTAATTGAGAGATTAGAAAGGCATTAGCTGGTGCATCAAACGTTACACTAATAGTTTCAGGTATAACCGTATGTATGGCCTCTAATATTTCTAAAACATCAAAATCAGTATCCTCAACACCCACTATTCCGGTAGAGCCAGTGTGATCAAGATAGATTTTTAAACCAAATTCATTTTCTGTAATGGCTTGAACAATAATTGTTGCTCGGGCTACTTCTTTAGGTACCAAGTTATCAAGTGCAAACGGCCTCTCCTTATCGTAAGGATTTTCAGTAGACATGGAGTTACAAACTAATCCCAATTACATTTCGGACTTGTGCCAGGGTTTGATTGGATACCGTTTTGGCTTTCTCCGCACCGTCGGCTAGCACCGCTTTTACTTCATCATCAGTAATGCTGGCTCGTCTGGCGCGCATGGGTTCGATAAAGGCATTGATATCTTCAATCAGTGCTTCTTTTAAATTTTTGTATTTACCAGCATGTTCTTTATAAAGTGGCTCAAGTTCTGCTTCGGTTCTAAATAGTTTGTGAATCGCGTATACATTTTCTGGCCTTTCTCCACTACTATCAGTTACAATACTCATAACGGCTTTTACGATATCCTCCCTACTACCAAACAAAGGAATGGTGTTTTTGTAGCTTTTACTCATTTTCGCTCCATCAGTGCCGGGTACCACACCAACCGCTTCAAGAATTAATTCCTTAGGTTCCTTTAGTAACTCACCATAGGCGTTATTAAACTTCGTAACGGCTTCTCGCGTATATTCCAGGTGCTGCCGTTGATCCTCACCTACCGGTACATAATCAGTGTTATAGAGCAAAATATCAGCCGCCATGAGCATTGGGTAGGTAAATAGTCCAGCGTTGGCCTCCAGGCCCTTAGCTACTTTATCTTTGTATGAATGCGCCAACATCAAAAATGGCACCGTCACGAGGCAATTCATAATCCAACCCATTTCCATATGGTCTGGGTTATCTGATTGGCGGAACAAGGTGACGTGTTCTGGGTCTACTCCGACCGCGAGATAGTCCCGCACCGTATTGTAGATATTTGCGCGTAGGACGTGTCCGTCTCGAACGGAGGTTAAGGCATGATAGTCTGCAACCATCAGGTAAAAATTAGCCGAGTCTTTTTTATCGTGGTATAAATCCAAAAACGGCTTCATTGAACCAAAGTAGTTCCCAATGTGTAAATCACCCGAAGACTGCAGTCCTGTCAAAATAGTTTGTTTCATAAGTTCTGTAATAGTAGCAAATTACAAGGTAATTCCAAAATTAAAGTTTTATTTGTATATATCGTGCGTTCCTACACTCATAAATACTACAGTATCAGCTGATTCATATTCAAAAACAATTCTATGAGAATAGTTCACTGAGAAACTGTAACTGTCTTTAAGTCTTCCTTTAAATTTGTGTACTTTAAGTCTATGATGATTATCTTTGATATGAAAAAGTTGAATTTTTTCTTTAACCTCAGTCTGTAAGTCAGGTGGTAACTTGTTATAATCTTTAATAAAAGACGGCTTATAAAGAATTTTCATGCTTTTTAAATTGATTAGCAAGGTCGTCTAAATCACCATCAAGTGATGGTTCAGCTCGAGCTAAAAGTATTTTTCGCACTGCTTGTTCCTCAGCATACAAAGTCAAAGCCTGACGCATAATATCTGATTTAGTTAAACCACTACTCTTAGTAGTTTCTTCAATAAATTTAGCTAATTCAGGTGTGAGGGGTACTGATAGTGTTGTCATAAATGTATGATTATTTAATATTATATTATAATATTATATTATCATACACATTGCAAGTATCTGTTACCCTACCAATGGCAATGAAAGTACAAAATATGAACCCTTTCCATCCCCTTCTGAACCGCAGGTAATGTCTCCTCCCATCGCTCGGGCCATTTCACGGGCGACAAACAGTCCTAATCCAGTACCGTTGATATTTACACTATTGGCATTTTTTGCTCGGGAGAACTTTTGGAAGAGGTTTTTAGTAGTTTCAGCACTCATACCAATACCCGTATCAATTATTTCGACATACAATTTGCGTGCTATATGATTCTCGTGCACGTAGACCGTGATGGTACCCTTCTGGGTGTACTTAAGCGAGTTATTAATCAGATTGTGCAGTATTTGTTGAGTTTTAGAAATATCCGCTTTCACTATTCCTTTACTGGCAATATTCGACTTAAAGAGTAGAAGCAAACCAGAGCGAGTAGCTTCAGGACGCAAGTCATCGACAATGTGACTGGCCTGTTCACAGAGATTAAAGTCATCATTGTTGTACTTCATATTTCCAGATTCAATGCGTGAGACGTTAAGGAAGTCTTCAATGGAGAACGCCATGAGCTTGGCTGATTCATGAATGCGAGCTAAGGCCTCAGTCATTTTCTCGGGTGCCGGACCAAAGTTGCCATCAAGGATCATTGACGTGTATCCGCGAATAGCGGTGAGTGGTGAACGTAACTGGTGTGAAGCAATCGAAACAAACTCCGATTTTTGTTTGTCGACAACCCGTAG
>JAYSSH010000013.1:0-5220 GCA_043720635.1 Candidatus Kaiserbacteria bacterium | reverse complement strand
CCGAAATTGATGCTTTGAAAGCAGGAAAGACTCCGCAACAGCCACAGCAGAACACCATAAATACCAGTACTGACGCTTCAGCAGAGGAACCAGATAATAGTAATACCGACACAGCCACAACTTCTTCACCAGTTGATGAAACTACAGAAGTGCCTCCCGTTATTGAGAATCCACCAGAAACTACTGAAGATACAAATACAACTAGTGAGATTCCTGTAGAAGATCAGGTGGAAGAACCAACAATTGAAAGTTTGTAATATGAAATGGTTACTCTACCTTTTGGGCTGTGTGGTACTGGTTCTCCCTCTCGTAGTTCAAGCACAACTTGTTAGTGAAAATTTTATGGTTGAAGGCGCGTCATTTACGGGGGAAAGTGCGTCGCTTGTGGGTACTTCGACAAACTTTACTTCCGAGTTTGAAGCCGGGAATTTATATATTCTCCCCGCTAGTGCCTCATCAAGCAGTCCGGAACTGCGTGTCTCGACTTCCGGCACTCGAGTGGAATTTCCCCTTATTAATCCCAATGCGCTTTTTATTCCCACTTTGCTTGGTCCTTCCTTTGCCCCCGTAAAATCAATAGTTACGTTAAACATTAATGTTGTTCGAACTGACGGCTTACCAATTGATCCTGCTACGGTGCAGGTGGTGGTGACAGTTTCAGGAGCAAATAGTGGCCAACCAGAAGTTCGCTATCGCGGTAATGGGATGTATGAGGCGACGTATCTAGTGGTAAATGCTGGTACCGATACGATTGTGGCGACTGTGAATGGGGTAACAGTAACTCAGGAGGTAGAAGGAATTAGTGCTAGCATTATTCAATTTAGCACAAAAACCCAACTAAAACCTTCATCAGAACCATCTGCTCCCCGCACTACCGATCTTCCTATAGCGGTCGCGCCTCCTGTCTTAGATGACTCTTCATCGATCACCTCACAACCACCAACCACCCTACACTCTGGAACTAAGTCAGAGTCTCAACATATACCTGTATCATCGCGTCTGGAAGATATATTTTCGACTGTAACCCAGTGGTCCCAACTACTTATTTTCATGTCGATTGCTGGCGCCTTATCCGGACTGGGGATGATTGCTCTCTCGTTTTCTCGTATCCCATTCTCGTATACTGAAATTGGAAAAATTTTTTCCTATGGAACTCGTAACATTTTTGGACTTATTACGTGGCAAAAGCGACGCCGACCGTGGGGGGTGGTGTACGACAGTGTAACTAAAGAACCACTCGATCCTGCCTTCGTACAGTTATTTACTGCTGAAAATAAAGTACTGCAAGAATCCATCACTGACCTAGACGGCCGTTACGGTTTTCTAGCCCCTGAGGGTAGGTATACACTCGTAGTAAATAAATCTAATTACGTTTTTCCGTCATCGTACCGACCACTATTAGGTGAGGATGTGCTCTATAGCAATTTGTACTATGGTGAAGAATTTACGGTAGTAGACACTGTTGTTCATGATATACCTATGGATCCGGTGGGGCGAGACTGGAATCAAGAAGAAAAAATGCGTACTAAACAAACCCATTTTTTCCGTCCCTTTGATGTTTATATTATTACGATACTGGACACCGTATTCTATTTAGGATTTTTGGCTCTGAGTCTCCAGTTCTTTTTTGTTCAGTCGGCAGTGACTGGCGTCTTACTCGCAGGATACGTAGTGTTGTTGTATCTGCGAATTAAGGGTGGAAAACCAATTCTGTATGGGGTGCTTTCTAAAAATAATATACCTCTGGCGTACGCTATTATCCGCGTACTTAAAAAGGGTTACGAGGTTGGTCATAAAGTTGCGGATGGTTACGGTCGGTACGCCGTGTTAGTGGCACCAGGGAAATACACAGTACGTATAGAAGAACGACTTGGACAAGATTTGTATCGCACGGTGTATGAGCATGATGTGTCAGCGACAGCAGGTATTATTAATAAGAGCTTGAAAATCTAAATGTAAAGCAGAGGTATACCAAACTGTTGAATTACATCGTCACTTGAGCGTAGTAGCTACGCTGAGAAAGGTGCCCTCTGTGTACAAAAAATTACAGTTTTATCTTTAGAGTGAATTGATTTTAAACCTGGTCTAGTATGACTATGCTTCGTGATACTATTATGGATAGTGTCTTGAGCCGGCAGGTTATGTTTTTTACCCTCAGTCAATGTAACGTCATTGATAAGTAATCTTAATACAGCGTGTATGTCAAATATTGAACAATCTATTAATTCATTTAGTAAACGAGAACTTGGAGCCATTAAAGTGCTCATGGTTGAAGACGATAAATTTATTTCTAAATTAGTTCTTCAATCACTTTCTGTTAAAGGCTGTATTCCGTATTTTAGCCTGACCGGTGAAGAAGCGTTACAACTGGCCGAACAATTTAATCCTGATGTTATCATTCTTGATTTAATGCTTCCAGGCATGTCGGGAGAGGGGGTGTTAGAAACACTAAAGCGTACAGAAAGTGTCAAAGATATTCCGGTGATAGTGTTTTCAAACAAAAGTGAAGAGTCTGACATTAGTAATGCCTTAAAACTAGGAGCGGCAAAATATCTCGTCAAAGCATCTACTGAGATTCTTACTATTGTGGATATAATTCTTGATGTGACGATCTTAAAAAGAAAACCAGCAATTACTCCTTGATCAAGCGGTGTGGTAAAACATTAACCCGCTAGTTTATTGGCCTTTGTTCCAGACTGATAATTATTCAAATTAAATTAATCATAATTTAATCGCGTACGGTAATTGTTGTTCCGAGCTCTGCCCATTCATACACTGTGCGAGCAATTTCTGGACTCAGGTTTACGCAGCCGTGTGAATATTTGGTCCCGAACCTATCGTGCCAGTAGGCCCCGTGGATAACGGCACCGCCTTCAGTGAAGTATAAATTCCAGGGCACACCGGGTAAATCGTAGTAATCATCAGAGTTAATGTTAGGGAGGGGTCCTTGCATGTACCGACTGGGTGTTTTTTTATACACGGAAAATACACCACGGGGCGTGGGAGTGCTATCAAGCCCGGTGGAAGTGGTGGCAGACATAAAGAGAGAATCTCCGTCATAGGCATAGAGCATTTGTTCTGACCGATCTACTACTATGGATTTATTCGTCGGTGGTGTAGTGGAAGAAATAACGCGCGTACCTTCCGCTTCGACAACTGTGACATAGGTCCCTGCCACATACCAGTTTCCTTTATGACGCTTGGGATATCGTAACCATTCATCAAAAATAATTTTATGCCAAGGGACATCGTCTACCATGATAGTTTCATCAATTTTTAAGACCATGCCATTACGCAGTGAGGCAACAACCGGGAAGTTGGTTCCAGGGCCACTGCGCACGCGTAAACACTCACCGCCAAAGTGAGCGCCACAACTATCAGTGACTATTAAATAGTTACCTGTAGTGATGGTCGCTTGTACTAACGGCGGGGCAGCAGTTTCACTAGGAACAACTGTGGCTACTGCAACTTCATCGTGTACCACTTTAGGTGTGATAATTTTTGGTGTAGGAGAAGTTTTTTCGGCCAGAGATTTATTTACATCATTGGCTACCAGTTTGGTTATAGCAAAAAAAAGTGACGCACAAACAAAAACGAACACCAACAAATATGTTTGTGTGGCGCTCGGTTTGTGCATCATATACAGATCAGTATATGACCTTACGTACGGGGGTGCAAATTAATAGCACGTATATAATACTGACTAACTTCCTTCTGGGACTACACCTGGATCATAGGTTTCTGGGGCGCCTTCACCGCGTTCACTGGCAAAAAGGTATGCATCAACGGCAATGGCTTGGCGTGCTCGTAAGATAAAGTTTAGACCTTCGGCAAACTTGCCGTCAGTGATGGATTCGCCAGCATCATTGACTCGATTGAGGGCCAAGCGTTGCGCTCTTGAATTAGGTGCTACGTTTTTAATTTCTTCACCAACAAGGGTAAGTTGTTCACTTATGAAAGCGCTTACGGTCGTGGCATCACTGGTGCTCGCAAAATTTTCTACTTCTGTTACTAAACTATCTTGGCTTATGTTTTGGATGTCGCCACTATAGTCTTTGATTGAAGCAAATTCTTCCCAGTCGTCAGTGAGTGTTTCAAATGCCCGAGTGGTATGAGTGATGTTTGCCAAAGCGTTAATTTTTTCTTGAGCCGACAGAGAGTTGGTGTTTTGAATAATCCAGACACTGTCGCCGGTGTGTTGTTGCGTTAAGCTCGCCAGTTTATCGAGGGTTTTAGGCGAAGTGGTGCTCTGGTCACTGTAGAGTACAAGAAGTTCAGCAACGCGCTTTTCTAACAGGGAAGAGGTATATGAGAGTTTGCTATCGTCAGATAATTTAGTAGCTCGAACAACTGGTTCTACTACACTAGTTTTAAATTCATAGAGTTTCTCGTCCGGAGTACTGGTATCTGCTATGTAGGCAAGTACGATAAAAAGTACCATTACTAACGCTAGTATTCCTAAGATAGTTAACCCAAGATTCTTTTTATTGGGTGAAAAGGCATAGGGTCTTAATTGGCGTTGATCGTGAACGGTTTCTTTGGGGGTTTCGTTTATTTCGGGTGATGTTTCAGGCATAGTGTAATTATACGATATACAAATGGGTATACCTATTAGGCCGTTGTGATAGCGTTATTCTTACCACTATTTTTCTAGGGACAATATAACTGGTATACTGTAAACCTATGTCAAAAACCTTTACCTTTGTAGTGTTTTTTTTAAGTCTATTTTTTACTCAGACAGAAATAACTGCAGCCGCCACTGCCGCAACTACCACTACCTCAAGTACTGCTGTCAGTACAACTACCAGTACATCAACAAAAATTCATGATGCGGTTGCTATTGAAAAAAAAGTTCGAGAATTTTTTGCTGATATTCCGGTTATGATTGAAATTGCTCGGTGTGAATCAAAGTTCCGACAATTTACTGATAGTGGTTCGGTGTTACGGGGGGGAGACGGTAATGGTATGGTAGGTATCTTTCAGTTTTACGAAGCTATTCACAAAAAGGGAGCGCTAGCTCTAGGATTTGATATAGATACAGTGGAAGGGAATGTAGGGTATGCTCGACACGTATATACACAATCAGGTAGTACCCCGTGGGTATCGTGTGTACCTGACGTAATTCCGGTTGCTAGCAGTATGTCGCTAGAAAACAAGGAACTGCAAATAAAACTGTTAAAACAAGTGATTGTATTACTGCAGGAGCTGCTTAAAATGGAA
>JAYSSH010000012.1:0-5273 GCA_043720635.1 Candidatus Kaiserbacteria bacterium | reverse complement strand
AGCTACCACAAACGTGACTATCATTATTAAAATATCCTGTCTCGTTGCACCCCGCTCTACTTTGTGATGTCCACTCATATGACAATTAGCATACCATCCCTTTAATCCCCTGTACATTTAAGGTATGATACCAACGCGAAAGATTGGAAGGTTCGCATAGTGTGAAAAAACCTTAATCTTGAAGCACTATCATATATGATAGTGAGTATTACAAAAACAGGGAGAGATGACAGAGTCGATATGGAAGTCTGGGAGACTTTTATATTTGACCAAAGGGAGGAGGACGAAGTATGAGACTACTTTGCTCTCATACTAATCTAAATTACGCATCTGGAGAGATGGCAGAGTGGTCGAATGTACTACCTTGGAAAGGTAGCAGGGGCGCAAGCCCCTCGGGGGTTCGAATCCCCCTCTCTCCGCTCGTATAAAATACCACCCTTAGGTGGTTATTTTATTGGGTAGAGAGAAGAAAGCATGGGATGCTTTCTGTGGGGATTAGAGGACCTTGCCTGCTATTTTGTGACGAAGGAAACAAATAGGTTAATAATATGGGATATTATTAACGGGTGTACCGAAACTGTAAACAAAGTTTTCTAAATCTGCATTCGTAGTTAATTCAAAAGTAAACTTTTGAATTACTACTCATTTGATTTAGTAAGTTTCGAATCCCCCTCTACTGCCCCTCAACAAACTTCTTAAAATTATCTAAAATGGCTTGCCAACCGGCTTTTTGCATTTCAATGCTATTTTCAGATTCGGGATAGAATTCTTCTATGACTTTTGTTGAACCATTCTCTTGATCAATGAAATGTATGGTGCAATCACGACTTGATGGCTCTCCCTCTCCCCTATCCATAATGTATGTTAATGTTTTATATTCTTCTACCTCTGTGTAGCTACCGGTAAAGTCAAAACCAGCACTTCCATCTTTGGCTTGCATACGGGTTAAAAATCTGCCACCCACCTTCACGTCGTTTGTTGCAAACGGTGCTTCCCACTCGTCACTAGCAAAGGCCCACACTTTGATACTTTCTGGATTGGTAAAGTGCTCCCAGACAGTCTTGATGTCTTTAACTATTTCTGTTTCTACCGTGATTCTTTCCATAGAACTAATTTGTTAACGCAAATGATTCAACCACATCCATAAAGTCTTTGGCATACGAATAGCCGTCTGGGGTTTCCATGTTTTCTCGAGTACCACTAAGGAGATAGATTTTATCGGCTCTTTGCACAGCCCTAGTTTCTCCGGCATACAAACCATCCCACAAGCAACTGGTGCCCGCTTCCCCCGCAACTGAAATAGGCATCACAGTACCTTCTTCACAATTACTATGTATTTTATTTTGCTCTAACCACTGCGCTAGGTTTGTTCCTAGGGGTGCACTAAATACGTAGACTAACATTGAGGGTGGTCCATCATAAGCATTACCTTCGGCCGCGGCTTTGACTGAATCATTGTAGTCGGTTGACCGAACTAACGTTACACCAAACAATGTGCCTTGTTCTGTATTTTGTTGTGCATTATTTTCAAATAAAGAATATCCGTACGGCTTGATTCGGTATTTAAAGGTAAATGAGTGTTCCTTATTTTCAAATACAGCAATTTGCGCTGGTGCAGAGTCGCTAGTCGTAGTGGTGGCTGGCGTAAATATATCTGGTTTAGATTCATTTACTATCTCAGGCTGGAGAGTAAGCGAATTGGTGTAGTAAAAATAACCGCCAATAAAAAAGAAAAATAATAGCGCTATAAG
This sequence comes from Candidatus Kaiserbacteria bacterium, assembly GCA_043720635.1. Taxonomy (GTDB): domain Bacteria; phylum Patescibacteriota; class Minisyncoccia; order Phycocordibacterales; family UBA918; genus OLB19. The sequence continues at coordinate 3,522 of JAYSSH010000012.1, read as the reverse complement.
TATAGTCTTCATTGTTTTAGTATACATTGTCTACTTAAAAATGCTTGAATCTTTACAAAACTTCAATATTTAAGTATTATACAGGTATTGAGAGGCTGCCTCTCTTGCTCGAAAGAGCCCACAGCCCCTTTGGGGCTGTTATATTTTATAAAGTTTTTGAAAATATTTATATACTAATAAATATTCTTCTTCTGAAAGTGTATACATTTTTTCTTGCAATCTTCTTTTATCAAAGCTTCTCATTTGATACACAAGAGCAGTATGAAGCACTCCATCATCTGTTTTAATAACAATAATATTTTTTATTCTTCACCCAGAAGTTAAAGGAATGCCCACAAAAGTTTCACCGCCTTCAGCGTTAATAATCAGAACAGGTCTAGAAAATCTTATTCCTTAACCATATACTTCACTCCCAATATTTATACCAATCCCACACCACCAAATCTCTTTTTCTTTAGGATGTTTAAAAGTTTTTATACTATCTAATTTGATTTTAGTTATATTCCAACTATTAAAATCTTTCATGTTGATTAATTAAATCACTACGACTAATCTATTTTTAATTACCATTTCCCGCTCTACCCAGTCCCAGACAGTCCCGGCTACATTAACTGGTGTTCCCAATAATGGATCGTGGTGCAGATTAATAAACGGCACTGAGTTACACTCTATAATCCCCCACCGCACCATCTGGGGGTCAGCTTCAACACTCGTGGTTATAAAATCAAATCCTACTAACGGATCTTTCGTAGCTTTGGCTGCACGTTCTAATTCTAAAACTAATTTGTGATGGGTGATATCGGTTACTTCCGCACTTGATCCACCGTAACTTAAACCAATTTTTTCAATTAAGTCAATCGTGAGTCCTTTGGCTAAAATTGATTCAAGCGTGTAGCCCTGGAGACGTAAAAATTCAATATGCTTATCTGTTACGTAAACTACGCCTACCCGGTCTGGTTTAGTGGTATTTTTTATTTCAATCAACTTGGCAATGGTAGATACCCCATCACCCGTTACTCGTGGTGGATCACCTCCTAGTACTCCGGCTAATTTTCCATATACACAGGTAGCTCGGTAGACACTGCCTACATAATGTTCCTCAACAATTACTTGCGCACAAAGTTGTTTGGCACGGTGAAAGGCCATTTTAAAATCTTCTAAGGTAGTGATATTGGTAGTGGTATGTCTGCCTCGTGAACCAAAGCGTGGTTTGATAATGACTGGTTTTTCTAAGGTGGCAAATAGTTTTTTAGCTTGATTCCAGGTAGTTACCGCGGCTCCATTCGGAACCGGTACAGAATGAATTTGTAAACATAATTTCATCTTGGCTTTATCATCAAGCCACGATGAAGTCATAGCGTTTACTCGCGAAAGCCTGGGCACACCTTCAAAAATTATGGCTTTCCCATTTTTAAACGTTACGCGGTACGAGTCGTGTATTTTGCCAAACATATACAACACTTCTGTTTTGTAACCACGAGCATTTGCTTCATCCATCAGTACCTTTCCCCGATCAGAATCTAAATCATGAGGAACTGGAGCAAAGTACATAAAACCAAACCTTGTTCCTATAGCAAGGAATACTAAGAAGAGTTTATCAATACCCCACAAAATAAAAGCTCCCAACCAGGTTTTTAAAAACCATTGACCGATGGGATCAAGCGTCAGAAACATCCATGAATCCATCCTCGACATAGCGTGAGAGGTAGGATTATTACCACAATACAAACACTGAACCTTTGTTGAGTTAAGGGGATTGTGACTCATGAATACTAGCTACATTTGGGCTGGAGGATTTTTCAAACACTGAGTCAACTCGGCTGATTCTGTCCAACCACACTTCCCCGTTGTTTGTCGCTCACACGTTGCTTTTTGGTAACAGGCGTATTCATCTCTAAATTCGCAGGTAGTGACCATGCCGTCCATGTCACTCGCTTCCCCACACAATTGAGAACTACAACCACCCACCTTGCACGCTCCAGTAACCGGCGCCGTGGCTGTGGCTACTTTAAGATAAAACGCTTCGTTCCCGAGAAGGGTAAAATTACCATCCGCATCCTTACCTGCATAGACCGTAACTGTCTCGCCTATCCGACCTTCAAGATCGCCAATACTTTCAACACCAATGATTCTCCCCAGCTTTCCTTGGTAGCGCCCGATAAGCAAGATTACTTTCTTTCCTGCTACAGTTGCAAAACAGACTCCGTCACTAAAACATCCGGTATTCACCGCAGTTAGGGTACCGGTAATGGCTTCAGGAGTTTCAGTTACCGGACTGGGAGTTGATGGTTCTTCAGTATCTGGCGTTGTGGTGGCTATTGGTGCACTCATAGTAGGAATAGTGACCATAGTATCGCCGTCAACAGTATTGAGGGCTTGGATTTCATTTTTTAAATATAATGTTGCCCCGGCACCGATAATTGCGATAAGGAGAATCATTAACCAAGAACGAAGATTAGGCATATGTGAATTTATTTATTAAACATCCATTTCTCTAAGCAATCTTATTCTATCAGACGCCGGTGGATGAGTTTGGAATAACGCACCTAATCTTTGACCAATTGAACGTGGTTGTTTACCATAAGGGTCAGAAATAAATAAGTGTGCCGTAGCGTGACTGGCTGATTTCATCTGGCCACCATAACCTGAGATTTTCTCCAAGGCAGATGCTAGTCCTTCTGGGTACCGAGTGAGAAGCGCTCCCGTAGCATCCGCAAGATACTCACGACGACGAGAAATCGCCATTTGCATTAATTGCGCTGCAATAGGAGCTAAAATAATTCCCACAATCCCAAAAATTAAAAATAGTGGAGACCGATCTCGTCCGTCCCCACCAAACATTAATGCTCGTGAGAAAAAGTCAGCAATAATCGCAATAAATCCTGCAAGCACAACGGCCACCGTCATCACTAGCATGTCGCGATTACCAATGTGGGCCATTTCGTGGGCGACGACACCTTCTAGTTCATTTCTATCAAGTATTGAAAGTAAGCCGGTTGTTACAGCAACCACCGCATGTTCAGGATTACGTCCGGTAGCAAAGGCGTTGGGTGCAGCATCTTCTACGATGTATACCTTGGGCATAGGCAACCCAGCAGTAATAGCGAGATTTTCAACAATATTATAGAGTTCTGGAGCCTCTTGCTTAGAAACTGGTTTAGCGTTAGTCATTTTAAGCACCAATTTGTCTGAGAACCAATAACTCCCCACATTCATCAAAAGAGCAAATACAATACCAATATACAAAATTGAGGGATTTCCTAGGTAAAAAGCGACCGCATAACAAATAGCGATAACCAACACTAAAAACCCGGTCATTAACAACCACGTCTTGCGAATATTACTCCCCTGCTGTGTATATATTGTTTGTGCCATAGAGCTACATTATACAATAAAAATTTAGGTGTAACAAATTACTACCTTGCCACCCTCAACCCCCAACCGCACGTTAAGATAAAACAATGTATAAGCAATTATCGGCTGGAGAGCGTGAGCAGATAGGATTGCTCCGAGCCTCTTGGG
>JAYSSH010000011.1:0-5304 GCA_043720635.1 Candidatus Kaiserbacteria bacterium | reverse complement strand
GTGGAAACGCTTGCCCGTATAGAAACAGCCTGTGATAAACTAGGGGTGTAATGCCCGCACACAAATTTTTAATTTCGTTTCTTTTTGGTTTTATACTTATCCCATCCCTCTGGTGGGGAAGTAGTCATGTGTTTGCACAAGTAAATATTGAAGCCCTGCAAACGGAAATTCGTGATCGAAACGACAGGCTTAGTGAAATTGAAAAAGAAATTGCAAAATTTGAAGCCTCACTTAAAGAAGTAGGGGGTGAGAAAAAAACCCTGCAAAACGCGATTGCGCGACTTGAGCTTGAACGCGGTAAAGTACAAGCCGAAATTAAATATACCGAACAAAAAATTAACTCTACCGACCTTGAGATTAACAAACTCATTCTTGAAATAAATAACACTGAGGATGATATCACCCAGAACGAAGCAGCCATAGCTGAAACCATTCGTCGTATCTATAAATCAGAGCAAGTCACCATGATTGAAGCGATGCTTCAAAACGAAAAATTGTCGCAATTTTGGAGCACGTTACAAACGCTTGATCGCGTCCGAAACAGCATGAACGAACGAGTCAGTAATCTCGTAACCTTGCAGAAAACCCTCGAAGATAAACGTGACCAAACTACAGAAAGACGAGGGGAATTAATGAGTCTCAAAAACCAATACAGTGACCAAAGTTCAGTGTTAGCAAATAACAAAGCGGAACGTTCTGAATTGTTAGTTGCAACCAAAAACGAAGAAGCAAATTATCAAAAATTACTTAAACAGAAACAAGCTGCGCGAGAACAAATCGTAAAAGAAATGCGAGACTTTGAAGCTAAATTGACTTTCATTCTTAACCCCAATACCATTCCTGCCTCTGGTTCACGTGTATTTGATTGGCCTCTCTCAAAAATAGTTGTTACCCAATATTTTGGTGGTACTGAATTTGCTAAACGAAATGCAGGAGCATACGGGGGGAGAGCATATCACCCTGGAGTAGACTTCGGAACACCAACCGGTAGCCAAATTAAAGCTCCGTTAGCGGGAACCGTCCGGGCCACCGGAAACACTGACGCCGTACCAGGATGTTATTCTTGGGGTAAATGGACCCTTATTGATCATGCAAATGGTCTGTCCACGTTATACGCCCACCAAAATGTTATTAGTGTTGTGCCTGGCCAACGAGTAGCGACGGGTGAAATCATTGGTTATTCAGGAAATACCGGCTATTCTACTGGCCCCCACCTTCACTTTACGGTATACGCAAAAGACGGCGTCAGTGTGCGTAAATTCAACGAAATCAAAGCCGTCACGAGCTGTGGATCAGCAACCACTCCAGTAGCAGCAACCGAAGCGTACTTAGATCCAATGTTGTACCTTCCCCCGTATTAAAAAACTCGCAGAAACGGCACATTTCGTTGTTGCACTGCGCAAAATTTTACTCACCGTACAATTAGTACGACTCATAAAATTTTACTTGTGCGCCTTGAACTGTACTCGTTTATACATGTTTTTACTGTATAGTTATAAATGTATATGCAAACACTTCCAAAACTAAAAACTGGTGATACGGTAGCCATTCTATCTCCCAGTTTCGCTGGGGCAGGGAGGTGGCCAGCGGTGTATGAACTAGGGCTACAAAGAATGCGTGATCTATTTGGACTAGAACCCGTTGAATATCCAACTACTCGAAAAATTGGCGCAACGGCAAAAGAACGGAGCCAGGATTTAGTAGCTGCTTTTACTGACCCTAATATTAAAGCAGTATTTGCCAGCATCGGTGGGGATGATCAAATTACCTACGTCAAAAATTTACCATCAGGACCATTTACGGCTAATCCAAAACCATTTTTTGGATACAGCGATAACTCACATCTCGCAAACTTTCTTTTTCTCAATGACATTCCTTCCTACTATGGAGGATCAATTTTGACACAATTTGCCATGCAAGGGCAAATGGATGAATACACCATAAGTTATATAAAATATGCATTATTTGCTGAAGGGGAGTTTGAACTCACATCATCAGAAACATATAACGACCAAGGTCTAAACTGGGATGATGTGAACATGCTTACACAAAAAAGACAACATTGGCCAAATGATGGTCACGTATGGAACGGCACTTCTGATGCATCAGGTCTTGTATGGGGTGGCTGTCTTGAATCAGTCGATGAAATGTTACGCCATAACGTACCTATACCAACGCTTGAACAATTTAAAAATATAATTTTGCTACTTGAAACCTCTGAAGAAATTCCCACTTCGGACTATGTGTTTCGCGTCATCCGCGCACTTGGTGAACGTGGCATTCTAGCCAACATTCAGGGAGTCTTAGTAGGACGTGCCAAGGCCTGGGAGTTTAATAAACAAACATCAACAGAAGAAAAATTAAAGTACACGAGGACTCAACAAGAGACTATATTAAAAGCAGTGAGGACTTACAATCAATCTATACCGGTAATTCAAAATATGAACTTTGGTCATACAGATCCACAAGTGCCAATGCCATATGGAGGTATGGTTAGGATTGATGGTCAGTTACAAAAAATTTTTGCTCAGTATTAATTTTTATGATAACAGAAATAGAAGTGAAATTTTTAAATATTGACCACGATAAAATTCGCGAAAAATTGCGGGGGATTGAGGCAGTATGCACAAAACCCATGCGATTGATGCGACGTGCAATCATAGACTATCCTGACAGACGACTACAGACAGGCGAACATAATTCATTTATTCGTGTTCGCGATGAAGGAGATACAATAACACTTACGTTTAAGCAATTTCAATCCTTATCTGTTGATGGCGCAAAGGAAATCGCAACTACAGTAGATTCATTTGAAAATGCCATCAAAATATTTGAAGCGGCAGGATTAACTGTGTTATCTTTTCAAGAATCAAAACGCGAAACCTGGACTTTTAGAGATTGTGAAATAGTACTTGATGAATGGCCCTGGCTTAATCCGTATATTCAAATTGAAGGACCAGATACTCAAATTTTGCAGCATGTATGTCTGTTATTAGGGCTTGATTGGGAAGAAGGCGTGTATGGTGATGTAATGGTCGCATATCGTCATCAGTATCCGCATTTAAAAGAAAATGATACGGTAGGGAGTTTACCAGAGGTAAAATTTACTAAAGAACCTCCAGTATTTTTTAAATAACCTATGAGGAAAACACTTAAATTCGCACCAGAATTATGCGAAAAAATATTAGCGGGAACAAAAACTTCGACGTGGCGTTTATTTGATGATAAAGAATTAACAGTGGGGGATGCGCTTAATTTTATAAACAAAGCCACCTTAGAAAGTTTTGGAACAGGGAAGATAAATCATTTATATATAAAGACGCTGGGAACTCTTGATGAATCCGACTGGAATGGCCACGAACGATTTGCTTCGGACGAAGTAATGTACGACACATATCGTAATTATTATGGAGACAAAGTAAGCCCAGCTACTGAAGTAAAAATAATTCACTTTAGTTTTACACCAAATAATTAATTTGACATCACACGCTAAAAGCATAGTATATCAACCAGAGAAATGCGTTCTACCTAAGAGGGGAAGTCAAAATGGCCGTTTATATCGTTACCATGATGAAAAAACTTGTTAATGGGGAAGACGGTGTTGATGGTTCTGGCCTTTATACAAAGGAAATGACTATAAACAAACCCCATTGTGCAGAAACCTTAGAAGAAGTGATGGATACATTTGAAGAATCGTTCTTGTCGACTCAGTTTGCCAAAGATGGCTGGGTTTTGGCCGGGAATGCTACAGTAACTGTTTTAACAAAAAAATTTTATCAAGATCACTATACTTATCTTGATGATGACCTAAGTCCGCAAAAAACTAAGTCTCATCTTACTCTGGTAAAATAATTCCTCGAGCCCACCAGTACTGGTGGGCTCGAAATTTATAAACGTAGCAGGGGGAGTAGTAGATTTTTTTAGATACGCGACTTCCCTAGTAACTAAAAAATATTTTTATTTTGTTGGCTTGCACTTACTTCACAGCACCTTTTTATATATATTTAATTCATTTATAATCAGCAATGCAACTATATTTATCGTTACTCGGCTAGCACGGAACATTTTTTGATACTTTGTATTAGGTACCTGTACCCATGAAAAATTACACATGATGTAGATGTCGTCTTTAAATATGTACGGGGCTTAGAATCGAATTTTGAGGCTCGTAGAATAGCCTCTGGGAGCTAAAAAGAGGTACTTAGGTACCAGTAGGTAAAAAGTCTCAATTTGGAAAAATACGAATTTTGATAAAAATTTCATGCATAGGAAAGTATGCATAAAAAGATATCGGAACCGATTTAAAGAGAAATAAACAGAAAGCGATAATGAGTAAATTTGGAGTAAAAAACAATTAATTAAATACTGAGCCTAAACGTATTAATAATTATGTTGTCAGAGCAAATCTCAATATCAGCCAAATATCTTAGCAATTACATAGATTAGATACTGATCGTTATGCCCATACTTCGTTTTACATATATTGTGCGAACAATAGTATATGATATGCTATTTAAGTATGGCAACTCGTAAATCAACCACACCACTCAAAGAGCACGTTCTTCCCTTTCTTGATTATTGCGAAATCGAAAAAGGACTTTCTTCAAACACTCAACGAAACTATCAGCAGTATCTTAACCTTTTTGTTAAATGGCTTACTGTAAATAAAACTCCAAATTTATTACCACATGATCTAACCCCAGAACATATCTGGGACTATCGCCTCTATATTGCTCGTACATACAAAACACTTCGTGGTGATAATTTAAGTAAAAAGTCACAAAATTACTATCTTATTGCGTTGCGTGCCCTACTCGCCTTCTTGGCAGATAGAGACATTGAAACACTTCCTTCAAGTAAAATTAAGTTAGCGAAGCAAAAAGCCGAAGAAACTATTTCCTTTTTAGATGTACATGATATTGAAGTAATGCTAAATGTACCAGATGTAATGACTATTAATGGTCTACGTGATCGGACTATCATGGAGCTCTTCTTCTCTTCTGGTATGCGTATTTCAGAGTTAACCGCTTTAAACCAAAATCAAATGTCAATGCTCAATGATAAGATGGAAGATAAAACATACGAATTATCTATCATTGGTAAAGGTAAACATATTCGCACTATCTTTATTTCACCACGTTCTGCATTTTGGATTCGTGAATACCTAAAAAAACGTCATGATGTCGAAAAGCCTCTTTTTATTAATACTCGTTCAAATAGTGAGGAGCGCCGTCTTACTCCCCGCTCAATCCAATTAATGATTCAACGAAGCTCTTTACTTGCGGGAGTTTCAAAAAAAGTAAC
>JAYSSH010000010.1:0-5306 GCA_043720635.1 Candidatus Kaiserbacteria bacterium | reverse complement strand
TACACCTCTAGAAGTGTTGTTATCTATAGACCAACGGAATCACTACGGATTACAACGCAACACCTTAATCCTGATGGCACCTATTCCGTCACCCTTCCTTCTGGAAACTACTGGCTACAAATAGAACCGGCTGGTATTGGCCCCGGTGAGAAAAAGCTTGTCACTGTAAAAGTAAACGAAACTACCGCCCTTAATTTCGACATTGATTCCGGAATAAGATAATTTCTACTATAGGTACTCGCTACCCACTAAACTCCTTAATAATTTGCTTTTCGTTCCCAGCGTCAAGTGACTTTTTGAACCTCGTTCCCTTTTTACCTTTTACTCTGGCTTCGCATTCCCCCCACGTAGCATGTACCTTGACTATTCCATCAACAGCACTAATGTACGAGTAGGCTTTTTGGGCTGAACGTTTACGGGCGTCACTTCTATCCTTGGCTTTGGATTCATCATAAGTTGTATTTTCAATCGCATGTCCATAATGGCTTTTTGAACCAACATATAATTCGCACTTCCCTTTTTCGGCAAACGTTGAAGCTAGTACGTCAGCCCGCTCATTACCGATTATCCCGACATGCCCCGGAACTTTATGCCACTCAATATCTACTTTTTTAAGTAGCGGTACTAATTCCTGCCAGAGCTCTTTGTTTATCACATCAGTTTTAGCTTTAGTTTGCCAACCATTTTGTTGCCAGCCAAATATCCAGCCGGTAGCACCTTCGACAACGTATTTTGAGTCGGTATAAATAGCTACGGTGATAGCTTTTCCTAAAGCAAACGTTACTGCTTTTACTACTGCCGTAAGTTCCATTTCATTATTAGTTGTACGTGATTTATGACCACCAAGTTCGGTAATAACTACTCCATCGTTCACGACTATTCCATACCCACCTGGTCCGGGATTACCTTTTGCGGCCCCGTCGGTGAATATAGTTAATTTTTGTACCATAATAGTTAGAGTGTATCATAATACTCACTACACCCATCACGTTGCCCAAGTATTATCCAAATTTTCTTAGATATGCGATAATTTATCTATATGAAAAATATATTAATTTTAGGAGCAATCATCATTGTCGTATTAGGATTAATTTTAGTACTTGGTAAAGCAAAAGAAACAAATTCACCCTACACCCCAAATGAACCAGCCGTGTCACCTACAGCAGAATCTGCAAACGATGCTGATACAGGAATGTCAGTTATCACAAACAGTACTACGACTGTAACCACCACTACAACAACACCAGGAATCTAAACGCTATATATACCGACAATAAAGCCAAATTTGTTAATAACTGTCGTATTGAGAGATTGAAGGATTTTATTTTAGTACCCTAATTTAAAAGTTATACTACGTATAAAAGCCAACAATACTGGCTTTTATATAATTTTAAGTCTCAAATTATGGGTGAAATGATACAATAATTGGATATGAGATTACTGGTAGCAATCCTGGGATGTAGCGCACTTGCGCTTGTTACATCAATGACATTCTTTAAGGAACCAATTTTACTGCCAGTGAACACTGCTGCTCCTGAATCAACCACAGAACTTACCTCTGCTACCTTTTCGCCTTTACCAGAAGCAGAACCACTCGTTAAGGCTACCCAAGCATTACCTCAGGAAAATTTTATTCGTGAGTTTGCAATACCCTATACGTTTACGATAGGTGAAACGTTTACGTATAGTGATGGACTGGCCGTAACCTTAAAATCTATTAATGACTCACGTTGCTCCAAAGAAGTTGCCTGCGTTACTGTGGGCATATTAGTAGCAGCGTTTACCATTACTAGCGCGACCAGTTCCGACAGTACAAACATCACTCTTGATTCCGCGCACACTGCCACTATAAAAACTAATACTTACGAATACACACTAGTTAATTCCACCGAAACTGAAGCTACTATTATAATTAGACAACGCCGTACCACTACCACAGAAGAAACTGCCTCTGCACCGAAAACCTCGCTTACAACAGTTCCAACAGCCCTTCAAACCGTTGCGGTGAGTAAAACGCAAACGCTACCATCCCCTAAAATCAATCCGTCTGCCATGCCAAAAAATACCGAGACGCCAATGAGTGAATTTAAAAAGGCTTTGGTGGCTGAAATTGAAAAACAAACCAATGAATACAGACGTAATCATAAACGAGCCCCGCTCGTTACCGATAGTGATTTAGCCAAAAATGCCACTCTCTATAGCACACATCTGCTTAGAAATACATTCCTCTCTCACACCGATTTACAAGGATGTGACATTACCTGTCGTTTCGCTGATAATAGCTACAACGCTCAAGCGTGGGGAGAAAATTTAGCCCTGTTGTCATTTAACGAACAGCCAAGCGTGGAATATGTCGCTAATTTCTTTATGACACAATGGGAAAAAAGTGCGAGTCACCGTGAGAACCTCCTCTCCAAAACCTTTACAAATCAAGGGATTGGTGTAGCGTTTGATCAAAATAAAATATACGTGGTAGTACAGTTTGCTAACCCAAGTTAAACAAAGATATTTTATTAAAAAAAGCGCGGGCTATGGCCCGCGCTTTTTTTAATTGAAGAAATTAGTCCTCTACTTCAAATTCATCACTGGTTGCTTGTTTATCCCCATCTTCATCAAATAGTCTAAATTCGTATTCACCCTCTGTATTGATGCGGAATGTAACGTACCCCTCTTCGTCATCGACATACGCACGTGTGATATAACTGTTATTGTTATCTCCTACTTCGTAGAGACCAATCCAGTTATCGTTATCTTCATCCTCCACTTCGTAGTCCACCCGAACATTGTCTCCGGTTTCGTAGTTGTCATCGTCTACATCAAGTGACCAATCATTGTCATCATCGTCATTATCTCGATTATCAAAACGGAATGATTTTATAACACCTTCAGCATAATTACCATTATCATCTTCGGCAACTGCACGGTAATAATAAATTTTGTTATCGTCTAAATCTGTTGCTTCTATTTCAAAATTTTCAGTATCTCCAGCTTCACCATCAATTTCCACTGATTCTGTACTATACGGAAGATTGGTCGTAAGTCCGTATTCAAACCATACGCGAGCTTCGGTGTCTCGTACAAACGCAACAGAACCATCCATTTCAACCGAATCATCATCGTCTGATTCAACTCCCCCGGTTACTACTCGGCTAATGTCACGAGTACTCGAATAACTACCATTTGTGTACGGATATGAACCCGAACGAGATTGTAAGGCTGCTAATTGTATTTGTAACTGCGCAAGTAGTGCATAGAGCTGCGCAACTTGCTGATCCTGCGGGACGTAATAATAATTATTTTTATTTTTCTTATCCTTGTATTGTTTTACAAGATTAGATTGGTGATACGAATTCATCTGGTTTTGGTGTGCTTTACCATTACCATAGCTGTTATTTGCCATAGCTTGAGTCGGCAGCACAAACATTCCAAGAATCAGTGGGATACACGCTAATTTAAATATATTTTTATACATATACCTGCATTATATCATATTTTCAAGAAAATACTATAGACATGTACGCTTCAATACCCTTATTTTTCAACGTATTATCGCTGTTTCCACGAAGCTTCTTGTCTTACCAAAAATTTAGAGGCTGTCTCTGGATGAGCCATTATTTCCTCCACAATTTTCTCAGCTCGGATTCCCTGTGAGGCTTTAATAAGAATTACATCGCCAGGTTTGATAAACGCTTGGAGTTCCCTTCCGGTACGCGCTACATCGTCATGTTGAAACACATTTTTCTCATGCATCCCGAATTCAACGGCAGTTTCAGCTATTTTTCGAGACCGTACACCCAAGGTATAAAGAATATCAGCACACTGAGGCACCTGCTCTCCAACTTTTTCATGAGCCCGACTAGAAAATTGTCCCAATTCTAGCATGTCGCCAATAATAGCTATTTTTCGCTTTGCCCCCCGAATCTCTGAGAGAGATGTCAGAGCAGCTTCAACCGCTACCGGTGATGAGTTATACGTATCATCAATGATCAATGTTCCCTTGATACCAGTAATCATTCGCATTCGACCAGGAGGACTTTGATGTTCGAGCACCGCTTCGGCTACTGATTGCAAATTGATATCAAACTGCGCAGCTACTGCTGCTGAAGCGGCGAACGTATACGCATTTTGCATGCCAATTGAGCCCATAACTTTAATGGGTACTGATTCTTGGAGATGCGTAAGGGTAAACGTTGAACCTACTGGCTCATCGTTATGATAAACAATCGCATCGGCTGACGCGGTAAAGTGTGTCGGTAGATACCGACTAAATCCTACTGCAGATTGTCGTACATCTTTGACAGCGTTTTGCAATTTAATATCGTCATGATTGTATATAAATACGCCGTTTGGTTTAAGCGCTTTTAATAATTCCATTTTTTCAGCAACAACAGCTTCAGGCGTACCAAAAAACTCAACATGTACGGGCACATCAGGCAACCGAGTCATGACTACAATGTCGGGTGACAACCACTTTGTAAGCGCGGCCATATCACCCGGCCTATCGACCCCACACTCAAGCACCAAGACCTCAGGATAGTTTCGACTAAAAAACGCAATCATAAATCCATCAAAAAAATTCTTAAGCCATGAAAATGGATTGTCCCAAGCATTGGGTAATCCCAAAATAGACAGAGGCACCCCGATTTCCGAGTTAAAGCTCTTTTGACTCTTGCGCGTTTTTTTGTGATTTTTTAGCACCGAAAAAATCGCATCTTTAGTAGAGGTCTTCCCTACACTCCCGGTCACCGCGATAATAGTCGGTTTAGTGCGATTAAGCAACACCTTAGCCTCAAACGTAAGCACCGCCACCACAATCTTTTTAAGCACCATTTTCATGTCGAGATATATAATACAAATAAAGACTTACACGTTTTTCATATTTTACCACTATCACCATACGAAAACCTAAAGTTATCAAAAATTAAAAAAGACAGACCTTTGCTGAAAATTCGTAGAGAGTAGTCTTAACTGTACAGCTCACTATGAGAACCAATGGCTTCCAGCACGATAATATCGTCAAACGACTTATCAAAAATAACCCGTATATCACCTGAAACATTGAAACTCCACAAATCTTTTAATTTTCCTGAAAGCGTATGGGTGTTCAAAATCGGGTTATGTATATCCTCTAAAAATAAATAAATTCTTGTGGCAAACTCCTTCTGAATCTTTGACGATTGCTTTTTAAACTGCTTATCAAACTTTTTTGTGGTTGTAATCCGCATGTTCTACGAATTAAGATGCTTCATCAACTCATCTACTGTGCTAAAAGGTCCAGAAGTTTTCCCCTCGATGTATTCTTTGCG
>JAYSSH010000009.1:0-5388 GCA_043720635.1 Candidatus Kaiserbacteria bacterium | reverse complement strand
CCCCAAAATAACTCGCAATTTTAATAGCAAGTAAAACCGACGGAACATAATTTCCTTTTTCAATAGAAATAATTGTTTGCCTGGTGACACCAATAGCTACCGCCAAATCTTCTTGGGTTATGTGGCTCGCTTTTCTTTTTGTTTGAACTGAATTATTAAGCATGATACATGCACGGTAATTACTAGGGTACTATATGCCCTAGACTAGATAGTTTCAAGCTAAGCCCCGCTTGGTGTATGAGCCAGCAGTCGTTGTATCACTTCCTCAGTTTGGCTATAGGCCCCTTCCCCAATGTGTTCAAACACAACATTACCGTTGTAATCAATAATATACCGATGGGGCCAAAAGCGGTTTTTGTAGGCATTCCAGGTTTCATAGTCATTATCTTGAACAATGGGAAAGGTAATACCTTCTTTTTGCATAGCAGCTATCAGATTACCGCGATCACGTTCATACGAGAATTCAGGGGTATGAATTCCAATTACCAACAGCCCAGCGTCTTTATACTTCTCATGCCATTGTTGCATGTACGGAAAAGTCCGCTGGCAATTAATACAGGTGTACGTTATGAATTCAATCAAAATTAGCTTTTTCCCGATATAATCGGCCATCTTAAACGGTTCACTGTGTACAAAACCGCTTGGATTTTTAAACTCAGTAAATTGCACTGTCGCGGTAGCGGACAGATTATTATTCTTCGTTGAAGCAATATTTTCTTTTGTAGGTATGTTACTAGTATTATTTTTTATACACGTGGTAGAGGTACATTGCACATTAGGCAATGTACCTAGCGATTCTACATTAGAAGCGGTGGTTACTATATCACCAGTACCAGATTCTTGAACAAGAAATAAATACCCAAGAGAAAAGATAAGTAATCCAGCAATGCTTAACAGAACTAATTTCATGAACTAGTTTCAAGTAATTTTTGTTCCACTTTGGTGACATCAAAATAGCCACTATCAAGAATAAGAATTTCCAGTTTTTTATCGAGACCCAGCATAATAAGAATACCCAGTACTACAAATAAAACGCCAAGAAATATTTTTAAGCTACTTCGAGAGCCAGAAAATGTAGTGAGCCGATTGGCAAATTTCTGACCCAGGAGAGCAATTAAGAGTAGGACTAAGGAAAGACCAAATACGTACGCTAAAAGATACACTGTTCCGAGAAAGAAACTAGCGGGAAGAACTGTAGCTAAAATCACGAAGTAGGTTGGACTACAGGTAGAGAATACCGGACCAAGAGCGGCTCCAATAATCATGTCGCCCCATATAGTTTTCTTTTGGTAGCCAGTACCAACCAACTTATTTGATTTACCCGACAGTTTTGCCATACCGGGAATATTTTCCCAGAGCGATGGAAACAGGAGTATCAAACCAAATCCGACCAAAATACCACCCGATAGGTACGTCCAGAAACTTGGCGGAATAGTAATAAATGCGGTACTTACTTTCAGGAGAAACGTAAATAAAATGATAGACAACCCGAGGCTTGCTATCACTATGTACGGCGTGGCTTTACTTCGACCACTAGCTCCAGCTCCAATCACAACTGGCAATAACGGCAAAATGCACGGTGCCAAGACCGTGAGCATGCCTGCCAAAAATGATATTACCAAGAATGTCATTTTTAGTTGTTATAACTTAGCTACAATCCCTGCCAAATTTCCGCCTGACCATTTTTCAACCAGTGCACCAGTCGAGTCAATTTCCACGAAGGTATGCTGACTCGTCACTCCGTACTTTTGTTTAAGTGCTACTTCTTTGTCATAATCAACTTTAAGAATAGTAGCGCCAGCTGGAATAGTAGCGACATTTTTTACAATATCTGCATCAGCCGTTCGACAGGTTGGACACCAACTAGCATAAAAGAATAGTACTGTCTTACCCTTTTGTGCCATAGCGAGGGCTTCACCTGAATACGCTTTATAGGTACCTGACTTTTGCATCATAGCGCTGTCTTCCTTTTTCATCATACTATCTCCTTCCATTGCCTCATCTTCTTTCATCATACTATCGTCTGCCTTTTCCATGGTGTCACCACCTTTATCCATCATTGATTCTTTTTCCATCATCATCTTTTCTTCCATCGCTTTTTTGTCCAACATAGCCTTCTCCTCCATTTGCATTTTCGCCTCCATCTCTTTCGCCTCCATTTGAGCACTGTTTTGATTACTTACATAGAGCACTCCCCCAACCAACATCGCCACTCCCACAATCGCTACAATCAGCACTGTTCCAAATCCTTGTGTTTGTTTCATATAAAATTATTTTTGCTTACAGTTAAAGCATAAGCGCAGCAGAATTAAATGTCAAGTTAGCTTTACATTTAGCTGGGGATTGTTTTTTGTGCTATTGGCGGACTTGAAACTTACTTTCACAAATGAGTATCTAAATTAAAATTTACTTTCATTTATGATGCGAATGCAGCGAAAGAATGCCCTGCATACAGTTTCAGTACCCTAATTGGCTGGATTATTTCACTACGTTCATAATCCAAGCTCAATCGGGCTTCAAGTCCTCTCACCAAAAGTAAAAGCCCGACAGGGGCTTGGAATTATTTTGGTCACGAGTCACTAACTATATCTGTTCGCTTCCAGCTCCAAATCTAGTAAGTGCTCTCGACCCCGACTCAACTGTCGCACAGCGACATGTCTCCGTCTCACAGAGTCGTCCGAAAGTAAAACTCTTTACTTTCTAAATTAAAAACACTTTTCAAATGAAAAGTGTTTTTAATTCACGACTCTGTGCCCAGGAGAGGACTTGAACCTCCACGGGTTTCCCCACACGCACCTCAAGCGGGCCAGTCTACCAATTTCTGCACCTGGGCAACAAATCATTAGCTACCTGTAACTAAAGATGTTGCCCGATTATACGCAACATTTCCTCTATTTTCAAGCGCTTTCGGGACAAAGCTAAAACTGTTTTCTTATGATACATTGCGCGCAATAAAATTAAGGATTCATTTTTAGCATATTTTAATTGCAAACACTTTTCTTGCTTTCCGGTTACATGTCCTTTAATTGAAAGATGTTCAAAAGTTCTATTTTGTAACCACTTAATATAATCAGGACTTGCAGAGGCAAAAATTGTATAAAACATAAAACTTGATTTAAATCGAGGATCAAAATATGAATGAGTACATCCATCGCCATCAAATTCACCTCTCAAAAAATCTAAAAAGTATTTATCGGGAATTAGTACTTTTCCTATAATTTTTGATTTATTTGGCATCAATCCGATATCGAGTAAAAAATTATAAAATAACACATCGCTAAACTGCACTACATGATACTTCTTTCCTTTTACATACCCATTAGACTTTACTCCAATATGAATGTTAATTCCTAACGCTTTTTGAAAGAGTTCAATTAATTCCAAATCTTTAGACACAAATACTATATGTCGCCCATTTGGTGATAAATTTCCATCAGAAACTAATAAACCAATCGCGTATGCAAAATTTGCAGACCACACTATTTTTACTAAGCCTTTTGGTTTAGGACCACGCTTCCCCATACCAAAGTATATACCCTTTATTAATTTTGTGTCTACCAATTAAGTGTATAAAAAACGCACCACCTGGTGCGCTTTTTTATTTTTACTTACATTACGCTGCGTCTTTCTTTTCTTCTTCAGTTGGAGTTTCTGGTGTTGCCTCTGCTACTACTTCTGCTTCTGGTGCTGGAGTTTCAGCTGGTGTTTCTGTTACAAGTTCTTCAATCACTTCAGGAGCAGGAGCTTCAGCAGCTGCTTTTGCTTCTGCTACCTTTACTGCCTCGGCTTCAACGAGAGCGGCTGCTTCTTCGATAACTTTTGCTTCAGCATCAATTCGAGTAGTGGCGTCTGTTTCTGATTCGGTAGACATTGAAACGAGACTCATGCGACGCATTTGTCGTTTGATTTCACGAGCCACCTTGTCGCGGATGTAGTAGAGCTTGGCTCGACGTACTTTAGCTCGTTTAACGATTTCAATTTGTTCAATTAATGGAGAGTACAGTGGGTAGATTTTCTCTACGCCGATACCACTGGACATTTTTCGAACGGTAAATGTTGCTCCAGCTTCGTCTCCGTGCTTACGCGCGAGAACCAAACCTTCGAAAATCTGAATACGAGTTTTACCCTTATCGATGATTCGTTGGTGCACCTTTACCGTATCTCCGGCTTTAAGCCCAAGGTTTTTACGATCTTCCATCTGAACTGGTGAGGTAATTACCCCTTTGAATAGTGTTGTCATAATAATATAAAGCGTCTAAAACGTGCCATAATCTACCACAAGCCCTCCCTAAGCGCAATACAGCCTACACTTCTGCTATCCGTTCAGCTGCCAACTCAAATTCATGCGGAACTGGTGCAATAAAACGTTCCAGTTGGCCATTTGGTAAAACTATCTCAAGAATATGAGCATGAAGGGCTAAGCGAGTGAGTCCTAGGTTATTTGACTGATGACGAAGTTTCCCTGAATACAACACGTCTTGCACAATTGGACGGTCGTTAGCTTTTAAGTGCACCCGTAGTTGGTGGGTGCGACCGGTTTTTGGATTAAGTTTTAAATACGAAAATATTTGTCCTTCATATTCACCCGTTGCTATCCGTTCCCATTCTGTTAAGGCTTGGCGTAACGTGCCCTTCGCACCACGCTGGGCTGAGCGCAACCGAAAATCTTTGTTACTGCGACCAATTGGTCTATCAATAGCACCCCACCGTTCATGCATTCGCCCGTACACAAAAGCGCGATATTCTTTATTCACCAATCGATCATGAAATTGGGCTTTTAAATGCGTATGCGCCTCTGGTGTTTTAGCAAGGATCATCACTCCCGAAGTCTCTCGGTCTAACCGGTGAACCACACCCGATCGTTCCAGGGGTTTACCGTCAGGCGTAGCAGTAGCTTCCCCGACACCTTTGGCAGTTGGTACGCGCGCTAAAAACCACTCAACTAATGTAGGTGTATCACTCTTCTGCCAATCCTCATGCACGAGCATTCCGTATGGCTTGTTTACCACGAGCACCTCATTATCTTCATAGATAATTATTGGGTCAGCAATTTTATTTTCCTCTCCGCCTTTGTCTATCTCCATATTGGCCTACAATACGCGTAAATTCCTCTTTAGTAAATGCCGGCCAATAGGTATCGGTAAAAAAGAGCTCGCTGTAAACAGATTGCCACGGCAAAAAATTAGAGAGTCTTTTTTCTCCACCCGTACGAATAATCACATCGGGGTCGGGCATACCGTTGGTATACAGATACTGACCAAACAACTCTTCGGTCACTGGCACCCCTTGGATAATTGCCTGGTTACAGGCTGCGACGATCTCAGCTCGTCCACCATATGATAACGCTACCCAAATTGTAGTACCGGTATAGACCATACTTTTTTCTTC
>JAYSSH010000008.1:0-5411 GCA_043720635.1 Candidatus Kaiserbacteria bacterium | reverse complement strand
GTTGGATTATCTTGTCATAAACACCCGTTACAAGTTCTGAAGATATGACTTTATTTGGAGCAAAGTCTTTTCCATGTAACAAGTAAGAATCGGTTGCCCACAAGATGTTTTTTTTAGTTGTGCGATCTATTAATAACATATCTAAAAGTCCACCTTTGCGGCGTAGTATCTTTTCTGAAATATCGATTGCACTTGTTGTTACCATGGTTACTCCATGGCTTTGACGCGTGACTCGATGAAGTCCATCTCTTCCTCAGAAAGCCCGTACTTTTTATAAAGTTGTTTATCTATATCTGAGATTGTCTCGGACCAATCTATATCAGACGCGCTACTAAAGTTTTGCAACGAAACATTCTTCCATACACTTTTCGGATTGTGCTGTGTTATTTTAAGCGTTCCAAGCAGGATCCGGCAGAACTTAGTCTTAATGTATTTCACACAATTCTGTGCCTCGGTTTTTTTACTAAAAGAGCCGAATTGAATAAATGTGCCTGAGCAACCTACAAAGGGTTCACCAATAATTGGTGAGCTCAACACCTCACCTAATAAACCATTACCGTTTGCCTCTGGTAAGAAAACCTTCCATTTGCCCAGATTTGAGTCGTTGAGTATTGACTTGCTTGCATATCTCTCTGTACGCTTGTTGCCTTTTTCAAGGCCAATTATTTTAATATCATGGTTGAGCCCTTGAGTAACTTTAAAAATCTCAGGAAACTTTTCGAACCAGTTGTGACGAATCCTTCTCTCTGTTGGAAATTTATCATCGACTTGAATGTTAACTTTTGTTTGAGGAAAAATAATATTATCAATACTGCGCTCGTCAATTTTTATAAGAATACCCTGTAACTCTTTATGTGCAACGAACGAACCTCCAAGACCACCCTCTGGATTAGTTTTATCCCAAAATGTTACGCAAACACCCCCTTTAATATCAACACCAGAAAAAATCTTTTGCGAGTTGGCTTCGTATATCGGCACTGATAAGTGTTTATCGTTGAGCATTTGGGTGTTCCAGTCTTTTGGAGTAGCACCAGCGTTGAATAAGAATCGAGCTGGGTGTATAAGGCTTATATAATCTGGCTATAGATCTTTAGCAGCATTGAAAAACAAGTGATAAACAGGCACTGCAAAATTAGTATCTGTATTCACTTGATATGGCGGGTTACCGACAACAGCCGAAAACTTCATATCTTTGTTATCCTTCCTGAATTTCTCCGTAATCTCATCCCTTAAATTATAACTCTTATACACACCTTCTTGGCGTAGTTTATTTATTAAGTCTTCTACATAGACTATGTTCATCTTCGTTTTAGTGTAGCCAGCAAGAGTTCGCTGCGTAATGGTTTTGGCCATCGGGCTTTTGCAGAGTACAAATATGTTGTTTGCAAGCACTTTATTCCATAGTTGTTTGTATATTTTATCTTCAGGTTTTTTATGCTTGATAAGCTGCCTAGAGTAGATGTTATATGCCGCTAGTAGGGGATAAAGACCAGATTTAGAGTTAATTTCCAAAATGCTAACATCATCTTGAGACCAAATGGTGCTCGCTGATCCTACCGTTTTCCATTCAGGTTTGTCTTTTATAATGGCTCTAAAATCGCTTCCACCTAGAGTAAGGCTCATCTGCATATTCACCACATCCCATGGCGTAAGAACAGTTTCCTTGTCCGGGTTTTTGAAAGTACTGAATACTTCAGCTATTGCCTGTATGCGCTCTGCTGGTAGCAGTTCATCGTAATCGAATGCCTTAGCTCTGATATTGTATGTGACCCCACGGAAAACTTCTTCATCGTAGTACTTGGTGAATTCTCTGAATGTTTCCTTGCTGAGTCCTGAGGGCATGAATTCACGCCACGACTCATCATCAACAAGTTCAATAAACTTCTGGAGAGTAATATCTTCTCGGATAGAAACATCAGCACCGTATACCATCATCGGCATACGGATACTAACAGCTCTAAGGATGCTTATGGCACTACTTTTTTGATCGCGCGCTTCCTTGAGTTTCTGAAGTAACTCCTTATCCTCGTCTGATAATTGCTGCTTTTGTTTCTTCTTGCGTTCAGCTTCTTCAGCCTTTTCAGTCTCAAGATTACCCATACCAAGCTCGTTGATTTTGACTTCGTTCGTACGCTCTGCAGTGCTTGAGCCAACAATCTCTCGCAAGTTATTGAATTTGTTAATATCTAATTCATCTAGTTGTAGTAATTCGTCATTGTAGAGTCTTGGATCATCAAATCCGTTTCTACTAACACGCTCGATAATAGCTTTTTTGAGCTGAACCAACATGCCACCCACATCGTATGGCTTCATGACTCCACCCTCAACCGCAATTATCGGACAGAAATTCAAGAAGTCGCCCATTGCTTGCCTTTGTTCAGGAGAATTTGTCTTTCCAGATTTGTGGTTCAGCTCAATAGCTTCAGCCACAAGTTTGAGTGTACGATCTGGTGCAAAATCAAAAACATAGCCCTGAGTTTTCAGCTTTCCATCTATTCTTGCAGGTGTTTGACAACGGAATGCGGTCTGAAGATAAGTGGTGGCGGAGGAAGTATCGGAGAGCATAAAGACCGCTGTCCATTCAGGAATTGATGCGCCAGTCGTCAGGCGTTGACCAGTTAGCGTGATGGTGTATTCGTTGTTTTTAATTGTGCTCGTAACTCGTGATTTTGCATCTGTGTCGGTGGCATCATCTTCTTTCGCTATGCCTGAAATGTTCACAATACCGAACTTACTAAAAATAGGATGAGCTTTTAGAAGCTTTTCCATTGCCTCAATCACATTTGTACGGTTGGGTAATAGCCAAAGTGAATGCCTATTATAGCTACGATATTCGTTGCTTGCGTATGGGAATTTTGTATTGAGCTTGTCGTTTACTAGAAGATCAAGGAATTTATTGACCATTTCTGAGTGCACAAAGTTGGGCGTATCATTTCCGTCACTATCTTTTTCAACGCGGAAGAACTCATGAAACCTGAATGCTCCATCAAGTTGATCAGTAAAGCCTCCCAGGTTGCCGATATGGCTTGAAAAATTATCGATATCGTACGTAAACATTGCCAGTGCCGGCAATTCAGCATATGGGTTTGGCGTACCTGGATAATTTTCGTCCCAATGGGTTTTTTCGTATTGCTCCATGACATAGTCCCATGTGTACACCTCATCTTCTTCACGTTTGTGAATAATATTGAAAGGTGTACCGGATAACTCAAGCATGAAGTTGTTTGGGATTTTTGATAGCGTTGTATCGCCAAGATCACTTTGCGTACCTTCATGTGCCTCATCAACAATTACCATATCCCATGTTGTATCAAAGATTTCTTGGTTTTTCTTAAACCCCTTGGACTTTGACCCTGATATTTCATCTGATACAACCGCCTCTGATAGACGTAGGTCTTGCAAGGACGCGAAGTATATAAATGGCTTCCCGTCACTTAGTCGCTTCTGTACTCTTTCGCCTTTTGTTTTTGAAGAGTATTCATAATTTGTACCTGAAAATACTCTATTAAAATCATCGTACCAATCGGCACTAACGCTCGGGCGATGCGTAACGATAAGCACTTTATTGAAAGAGTTTTCTTTAGCTACCTGCATGGCGGCAGACGTCTTGCCAAATCGCATTTTTGCATTCCAAAGAAAATGTTTACGTTTTTGCTTTATGACTTTATTAGTGCGGTCTATAGCTTCGCGTTGATTTGGACGAAACGGAAACACCACATTTTTATTTCCAGTTTTTTCTACTGTCTTTAATGCTTCACGATCTTCTTTGGTTGCACTAATAGCATTTTTTGCTGTCTCAAGATCTATCTCAAACCACTCTGAACGATAGTTCTTTGTATTTTCGGATTTCCTAGAGAATCCTGAGCGGATAAGTACATCGTGTACATTGGTATCGGAGAAGTACTGATTTTTATTAGTAACCGCTAACTCAGCATGTTCGAGGACATATTGCACATCAGCTGTTTTGGTCTGTTGGTTAATACGAGCATGAGCTGCAGACAGGATTTCTTCCTGGGTAGGACGTGACGAATTCAGGGTTGCACTACCAATTTTCAAACGACCCCTGTGCCGATCGTCAGGAATCGAATAAACATAGATAACCCCATAAGAAAACGTCTCGTGTATTTCATCACGCTCAACAAAAATAGCTGACTTCATTCTTCATCTACCAGTACAGTTAAGTTTCTTGTCATAATAGATAACATTATAGCTCAGATACAGAGATAAAACATTGTTGGACTTTATATAATGTTGCGGTACCTTGTTGTTGAGGCTCGCAACAATTTAGAGACTCAAGCCTTGGTTTACTAGAGGTAGCGCCTTCTAACTAAGTTTAATCTTAATGGGTTTTGCTAAATTAATTTTTCGTTGTAAGCCGACAGATATGCTTTATTGGCGAGTATTATTGCCGGCGTAGACAAATAAGTGCCATTAAGCCTATATACAATCAGCCTATAGGCAATTACTACGGTCACTAGGCTAATGAATCCTAGTGCATAATAGAACAGTGCGGGTATAAATAACACACTTGTTAGCGCTATTCGTATCAAGGCATACTTAGCATAGTCATCGTGTAGCCTGATCTCGTTTAACAGCACTTTTTTGTATTTATCACGGGCATTTTCCTCATAAAGCCGCATGGCCTCATGATATTTATAATAAGTTGTATCTAAATCATATATTTCTTTAAATTCGTTGTAGCAATCTTGTGTTAAACAAAATAATTCATCAAATCGGGCTTCAGATACAATCCAATAAAAGGCATGTAAATAAAATATTAGCACATTAATAACAGGCGTTAGGAAGTGCCGTGCAACTAGAGCGCCAGTTACAAGTGCTAAGCAATCATATGCTGTCATAATTTGGTTATAGTATAGAGCAGATTTTGACGTAACGACAATATACAAACATTTATGTCTT
Source organism: Candidatus Kaiserbacteria bacterium (assembly GCA_043720635.1). GTDB lineage: Bacteria > Patescibacteriota > Minisyncoccia > Phycocordibacterales > UBA918 > OLB19. Next base: position 491 of record JAYSSH010000008.1, on the reverse strand, counting down.
GTGAATGAAGTTTGCTACGTATCACAGCATGAATGCTTATGGCTCCCGGGGCCGGATAGTGCACGACTGCAACCATGCTCGGTCACCTAGGTGCCCTGCGCGTGGTTTTGTCGACCGAACCGTGCGACCTTGCCCCGACTTTGTCGTGGCGGTCGCCGGTTCAAATTCGGCTCAGAAGCAATATAAAAGATCCTCGGCGAGGAGGCTCTTTTATATTGGCTCCCGGGGCCGGATAGTGCACGACTGCAACCATGCTCGGTCAACTAGGTGACCTGCGCGTGGTTTTGTCGACCGAACTCGGCGACCTTGCCCCGACTTTGTCGTGGCGGTCGCCGGTTCAAATTCGGCACAGGAACAAACTAAAAAGCCCTCAACAAGAGGGCTTCATAGTTTGGCTCCCGGGGCCGGATTCGAACCGGCGACCAATTGATTAACAGTCAACTGCGCTACCACTGCGCCACCCGGGAATAAAGGTATTGATGAACGCCCTT
>JAYSSH010000007.1:0-15366 GCA_043720635.1 Candidatus Kaiserbacteria bacterium | reverse complement strand
ACAGTTACCCGCACTGTTGGCGCTGTGATACGCCGTTACTTAACTACGCTACTACCTCGTGGTTTGTAAATGTGCCGGAAATAAAAGACGCACTTGTGGCTAATAACGCAGCGGTTAATTGGGTACCCGAACATGTCGGCACTAATCGGTTTGGGAAATGGCTCGAAGGTGCGCGAGACTGGGCAGTATCGAGGCAACGGTACTGGGGAGCACCACTCCCAATTTGGAAAAACCCAAAAACGGGCGAATATAAAGTATTTGGTTCGCTCGCAGAGCTTCAAGAGTACGTTCCTAAAATGGGCAATGCCTTTTTTGTCATGCGTCACGCGCAGGCACAAAGTAATCTCGGTGACGCGGTGATTGACGCTATTCCCGATGAAGAAAATCCACTAACGGATATAGGTCGCGCTCAGTGTATTGAGGCCGCGGAGCAATTACAGCAGGCTGGTATCACAAAAATAATCCATTCAGGCATGCAGCGTACGCGCGAGACGGCATTGGCGGTCGCTCAGGCGCTGGGATTGCCTGAGTCAGCGGTTGGGGAAGATACGCGAATCACTGAGCTCCAAACCGGCGCTGCGTTTGAAGGAAAAACCTGGGCCGAGTACAATGCTAATTATAGTAGTGAAGAAGAAAAATTCACCAAGGTAATTCCGGGTGTAGAAAATCGGTATGATCTTATTAAACGCACGGGTGAATTTCTGTATGATTGTAATGTTAACCATACAAACGAAACAATATTAATTGTAGCGCATGCGAGTTCAACCTTTGCGTTACGGTGTGTAGCGGAAGGAGCTGACCACGCTCGAGTAATTGAATTAAAAAAAGAAGGATATTTTGGTAACGCCGAAGTGCGCCCGCTCCCGTTTACACCCGTACCACATAATGATAACTACGCGCTTGATTACCATCGACCATACATTGATGACATCGAACTATTTGACATTGACGGTACAAAACTAGTACGGGTACCAGACGTATTTGATTGCTGGTTTGAAAGTGGCTCTATGCCGTATGCCCAGCACCATTTCCTGGGGGAGGGGCGTTCTGAATTTGAAGCGACAAAATTTCCGGCCCAATTTATAGCTGAAGGACTTGATCAAACCCGCGGTTGGTTCTATTCACTGATTGTGTTAGGAACAGCGTTGTTTGGAAAGTCATCGTTTGAGAATGTGATTGTGACTGGTTTAGCCCTGGCGGAGGATGGTAAAAAAATGAGTAAGTCATTGCGCAATTATCCTGACCCAATGGAACTAGTAGACCGGGTAGGAGCGGATTCCATTCGTTACTACATGCTCACTTCACCCATCATGAAGGCTGAAGATCTAAACTTTTCTGAAAAAGAAGTGCTTGAGTTACAACGAAAAAATATCGGACGTCTGCATAATGTGCTTGCCATGTATGAGATGTTTTCTGATGGTACCAAAGCTGATAATAGTTCACAAAATATCCTTGATCGGTGGATCATCACTCGACTCAATCAATTAATAACTGAAGCTACTGCAGGGTACAAAACCTACGAACTTGATAAAGCTAATCGTCCCATTGCGGACTTCATTGACGATGTCTCAGTATGGTATCTTCGTCGTTCACGAGAACGCCTTAAGTCAGATGACTTAAAAGATAAAACTTTGGCAATTGGAACACTTCGCTTTATCTTACGAGAGCTTTCTAAAGTAATGGCGCCAGCTATGCCGTTCTATGCAGAGTATTTATATCGGGCGGTCCGGAATGAGAGTGAAGCACAGAGTGTGCACTTAACCGCCTGGCCAATAGGCGGAGAAGTAAATACTGATTTGATTGAGAAAATGAAAGAAGTGCGGATGTTTGTGACAGCTGGACTCGAAGCGCGCACCAAAGCAAACATCAAAGTTCGTCAACCGTTATCTGAATTATTTATTCGAACAGAAATGTTGCCTGATACCGAGTTGCTTAATCTCATTAAAGATGAGCTGAATGTTAAACAAATCAGTCTGGATGGGGTAGAGAGTGGGGCTGAGGCCACATCAAAAATCACCCTCATTACCGAGCTAACTCCCGAACTCATTGCAGAAGGGGCTGTACGTGAAGTAATGCGCGCTGTCCAAGATATGCGTAAAGATGCGGGACTTGAACCTAATGACCGTATTGCTCTTATGATTGCGACCGATGAGGTGGGACAAGCTGCTGTTGAATCTCACAAGGAGCTTTTGCAAAACACGGTAGGTGCTAGCACCATCGAGTATGGTGTGGCGTTTGGCACCACGGTAACTGCAGGTGATCATACATTTACGCTTTCGTTTGAAAAAATATAATGTCGTACCAGACGTACATCACCGAAGGATTGATTTGTGGTAGCTTCGACAGTAATACTGCTGATAAGTCCTATCTACTGTTTACTAAACTTGCTGGGATGATTTACGCGTCAGCGCGAAGTGTGCGCGAAGAACGTAGCCGGCAACGGTTTGCGTTGCAAGATTTTGGCGTGGTAACTGTTTCTCTTATAAAAGGTAAAACAGGATGGCGGATTGGGAGTGTGCAATCTGAGGGAAATGTGTTTGCAAGTGCTCCGAACCGTTTAGTGCGGGGAAGTGTCGTGCGGATGTTTAAATTTCTTAGGCGGTTTGCGGGAGCTGAAGAACCACAGCCGGTTTTGTATGAAGAGTTTTCTATTGGTATTGACCATTTAACGCAACCCGCTCTCGAAAATCGGTCGTTAGTTGAAGAACTATTACAAGCAAGGATATTGTACCATTTGGGGTATATCGCAGATACCGCTGACTTGCAATTTATCTTCGAGCAACCATTAGTTGAGCTACTTAACTCTCCGCTTGCCCCGACACTTTTACCGCGTTTAAAGACAATCACCGGCAATGCCACTACTGCCAGTCATTTATAAAGATAAATGATATACTGGTATGTACTAGTATTATGTCACCGCTTAAAGACCAAGCTCAAATTGATGAAATACGCCGTCGTTTATATGAACGGGGGGCCAAGTCAGGTGTCACGCCGCGACATAGTTTGTCAAAAGTAGCGCAATCACCGCAAACGCAGTGGCCGGGTCAAAAACCACTGCCACAACCAGACGTCTACCCAGTTGACCATCGACCGGAGGTTCTTGATGAAGCAACGGTTGATGTGCATACACCACGTGCTTCTAAAAGACGTTTCTCATTTACCTTTCGTAACGTAATGTTGTTTGGGGCTCTTGGTGCTTTTTTGCTGGCAATACTATTTTCGAGTTTATACTTACTGTTTGGTAACAATCCAATTTCTAATAAAAATATAAATATTGTCATTAATGCACCATTAACCATTGGTGGAGGGGAAGTAATGGATATTCAAATATCGGTCACAAATCAAAATAAAGTTCCAATAGAATCAGCCGTATTAATTATTAATTATCCGGCCGGCTCAAAATCAATCGATGTGCCCGCTAAAGATTTGTATGAAGAGCGCTTTACTCTTAATCAAATTGCTGCCGGTGAAAATATAAACATTCCGCTTAAAGCAGTAATGTATGGTGAAGAAAACCAAGAACGGCAAATTAAAGCTACTATCGAATATCGACTGGTTGAATCAAATGGAACATTTTATAAAGAAAGTGAACCACTCACATTTAGAATTAGTTCTTCGCCGGTAGTTATTCGTGTAGAGTCAATTAAGAAAGTCTCAGCCGGACAAGATATTGAAGTCAAATTAACGATTCAATCAAACGCCTCAACTCCATTAAAAGATGTCTTGGTAACCGCTAATTATCCGACTAACTTTGATTTTAGTAGCGCACAACCAAATCCAATTTTCCGTGAAAGTGCATGGCTTATCAAGGAGTTGCTACCAGAAACATCAACAACTATTGTGATTAAAGGCGGAATTATTGGCAAGCAAACAGAAGAATTCCAAATCCAATTTTCTGCCGGAACTCCACAACAAGATAATCAATTTATTATTGGCTCAGTATTAGCGAATGCTACGGCTGACTTTGTGATTGAACAGCCTTTTATTGATGTGGGAATTGGTGTGAATAATCTGACGACCGAGATTGTTACTTTGCCTACCGGCCAAGATACTCAGGTAGAAGTGTCTGTCCAAAATACTCTTGATCAATCACTCTTTGATATGGCGGTAGAAGTAGCCGTTAAAGGAAATATTCTTGTTCGGGAAAACGTACAGGTAAATAAAGGCTACTATGACTCGGTAAAAGATGTAATTCGGTTTGATCCGTCGGGAGATAAGAGTCTAGCGGCTGTAGCTCCCGGCGCAACGAAAAAATTTGTATTTACCTTAAAACCAGGAGATCAAAAATCAACGCCCTCATATACGTTAACCGCTAACGCCTACGCCAGACGGGTAAATGAAACTAGTGCCACGGAACAATTGGTCGGTACGGCTAAAACTGAAGTTAAATTTACGTCCTCAGTTGCCATCACTAGAATTGTTGGTCGGGCTGTGCCGGGCTTTACCGACATTGGTCCCATTCCTCCTGCTCCAGATACCAAGACGTCGTATACCATTACTTTATCAGCCGGTGCCGGCGGTAATGATGTTACCGGGGGTGTCCTGACTACGTCGCTTCCACAGTATGTGAGTTGGGAAAATCTTAGTAGCGGTGATGGTTCTTTAGCCTTTAACCCGGTTTCAAAAGAATTGACCTGGACGGTAGGGGAAATCAAAGCGGGAGCCAAGAAAACAACCACCTTCCAAGTAGCGCTCTTGCCAAGTCAGAACCAAATTGGTACAACTCCTGCAGTCATTGGAGCGCAACGTTTCCGAGCGACCGACCGATTTACCAGTGAAATAGTTCGGGCTGAGGCACCACCTGCCAGTTCAGAATTGACTATTGAAAGTGGTTTTGAAGAAAATAATGGACAAGTGACACGCCCGTAGTTACCAGTAGTTTATTTTTACCGTATGACAAACCCTGACAGTACCCAAAATAAAATGGAAAAAATTACCGCCTTGTGCAAGCGCCGTGGATTTGTGTTTCCAGGGAGTGAAATCTATGGTGGGTTTGTTGGATCTTTTGATTATGGTCCTTATGGAGTTGAGTTAGCTAACAATATTAAAGTCACCTGGTGGGAGGCAATGGTACAGTGGGAACGTAATATCGTAGGTCTTGATTCAGCGATTGTGACTCATCCTAAAGTGTGGGAGGCCTCAGGCCATGTGGGCGGATTTTCTGACCCGATGGTAGAGTGCAAAGCGTGTAATACGCGCGCGCGGGCTGACCATCTCCTTGAAGAGATTGAAATTTTTGCGGATGAGAAAATGTCGATTGAAGAAATCAATGCTATTTTTGATAGCAATCGAGACAAGCTTGTCTGTCCAAAGTGTGGTGCGAAAAATTTTGGTGCTGTCCGACAATTTAATTTATTGGCGCAAACAAATTTAGGAAATTTCTCTGAAGATTGGAGTAAGGAGCCAGCTTACTTACGGGGTGAGACCTGTCAGGGAATATATATAAACTTTAAAAACGTTCTTGATACTACCAGGGTAAAAGTACCGTTTGGAATTGCTCAAATTGGTAAGGCTTTTCGTAACGAAATTGCGCCGCGACAGTACATTTTTCGTAAGCGAGAGTTTGAACAAATGGAAATGCAAATGTTTGTGGCGCCCGAAGCAGAAATGTCGCTGTATGACATCTGGAAAGCGAAACGAATGCAATATTACATTGACCTTGGATTTAAGTCAGAAAACCTGCGTTTTCATGAACATGAAAATTTAGTGTTTTATGCTAAAGCGGCTTTTGATATCGAATATAATTTTCCGTTTGGATTTAAGGAACTTGAAGGTATACATGCTCGTGGTAATTACGATTTGACGCAACATCAGACTCACTCTGGTGTCTCTATGGAGTACACCGATCCGTATACTAATGCGAAATATATTCCACACGTCGTTGAAACATCAGTTGGACTTGATAGAACATTTTTAGCTGTTATGACGGAATTTTATGATGAAGATACTATCGGAGAAGAATCACGTATCGTGTTACGACTGCCTAAAAAATTAGCACCAATTAAAGTAGCGGTATTTCCTTTATTGCGAAATCGTCCTGAACTGGTGGCTAAAGCGGAAGAAGTATTTGCCTTAGTCTCAAAAGAGATGCGAGCGGAATTTGATGATAATGGCAATGTAGGTAAGCGGTACCGTAGGCAAGATGAAATTGGTACCCCTCACTGTGTGACGATTGACTTCGACACCTTGGGAGAAAATCCAGAGTTGCTAGATACTGTTACGGTTCGTAACCGCGACACGGGTGAGCAGGAGCGGATTGCAATTGCAGAGCTTATAAATTATTTGAAATAGCTATACTAGTTATGCTAGTATAGCTACCACCAAGTATCAAAATTGCATTTGCTTGCGTCTATGTGGTTGGCGCCAACCATGAGGCAGTCACCGGCACGACGTTTACCTTGCGTCGGGAGTAGGTATTTGGAAGGGGTGGTGTCTAGTGAGTCGCGTGATGCGACCGTTGGCACCACCCCGTTTCTATTTATTAATTGTATGGTACTGTACTTAGACTATGTCAGACAAAAAACCTCGCTATATCACCACTACCTTGCCGTATGTGAACGCTGAACCGCATATTGGGTTTGGCTATGAATTGGTGGTGGCAGACACCCTTGCTCGCTACTGGCGTTTACTTGGTCACGACGTATTTTTTACCACGGGAACGGACGAACATGGCCAAAAAATTGCCGAAAAAGCAGATAGTGAGGGGATTCCGCGCCAAGAGTATGTCGACACCTATGCCGCAAAATTTGCAGACTTAAAAGGAGCGCTTAATATTTCAAACGATAATTTTATTCGGACCACTGATGCGTCTCATAAAGTAGCGGCTCAAGCTATTTGGAATAAATGTGTAGAGAAAGGTGATATCTATAAAAAAACCTATAAAGGTTTGTATTGCGTAGGGGATGAGATGTTTTTGCGTGATAGTGATTTAGTTAACGGTCGCTGTCCAAATCACCCAAATGTTGACCCGGTAGAAATTGAAGAAGAAAATTACTTTTTTAAACTCTCGAATTACCAAACTAAACTTACTGAATATTTATCAGATCCGGCCCGAACCTTGTCTGAATCATACCGGGCCTGGGCGTTGCAGTTTGTGACCGCTGGTCTTGAAGATTTGAGTATCTCGCGCAGTAAAAAACGGATGGACTGGGGGATTCCGGTCCCGGGGGATGATGACCACGTTATGTACGTGTGGTTTGATGCGCTTACAAACTATATAAGTACCCTTGGTTGGCCTAATGATGTAGACGGTAATTTTAAAAAATTCTGGGTAGAGGGCGAGACTGTTCAGTTGGCAGGCAAAGATCAGGTACGTTTCCAATCAATAATTTGGCAAGCGATGCTTATGTCGGCTGATGTACCGACTACCGACACTATTTGTTATCACGGATTTATTAATAGTGGAGGACAGAAAATGAGTAAAAGTCTAGGAAATACAATTTCGCCATATGAACTGGTAGACCGCTACGGTACCGACGCCACGCGTTATTTACTCTTGCGTCACGTGCACCCGTTTGACGATACCGATATTACCTGGGAGCGTCTCGACGCCTGGTACACCGCAGATTTAGTGAATGGCCTAGGTAACTTGGTAGCGCGCGTAATGAAAATGGCTGAAACTCATTTAGAGGCTCCGATTAATCAACCCGATTTAGTTAATTTTGCGTTCGAATATACTGATGCTTTTTCAAGCTTTGCTGTACACTCAGCAATCGAGTACATCTGGCGCCGTATTGGAATACTGGATGAACGGATAACTGCCGAAGAGCCTTTTAAACTAGTAAAAACTGATGCCGAAAGTGCAAAAGGTAATATTAAAGAATTAGTGGCTGAAGTATATGCCATAGCGCATTTACTCAATCCTTTTATGCCATCAACAAGCGAAATAATAAAAGTGGCAGTAGGAGAAAACAAAAAACCTAACAACTTATTCGCGCGTCTTGAAGTGTAATATGGAAAAAACTCAAATTGTGTTCATCCATGGGGGCGATTCGTTTGATAGCGATGTAGAATTTTACGATTTCCTTAAAAGCCTTACCTACGACCCCTATCCGGTAGAGCAAAAAAAGTGGCGGGATGGAATTAAAGAAGCTTTAATTGAAACTCACGAATGCATCATGCCACGTATGCCGAACGCCATGAACGCTGATTATCAAGCGTGGAGTATTTGGTTTGAAAAATTAATTCCCTATTTACGTGACGGGGTAGTATTAGTTGGCCATTCCCTGGGTAGCGGGTTTCTCATACGGTACCTAAGCGATAATAAATTACCACTGACGGTATCACAACTGCACCTAGTAGCCGGGGTCATTGATGATAAAGATTGTCCCGGAGTGGGGGAATTTGGAATTGATACTATTACCTGGAGTGGTTTTGCGGCGGCTATAGATGTGGTTCATGTCTGGCATAGTAGCGATGATGAGTGTGTTCCGATTCATCATGCAACTCGTTTAACTGAAAAATACCCCGAAGCCATCACTCATTACTTTACCGACCGAGGCCATTTCCTACAACCAGAATTTCCCGAGTTACTGGCGGTGATACAAAATTAATATGCGACACCTCATAGTGTTACCAGGCAATAGTCTAAAAAATAAAGCGTGGGGTGAGCTTATCGCTTCCCATTACGCATCTCAATTTGATTCGGTGTTTATGATGGAGTACGACCATTGGGAAAGTGGGGAGGCAAATATTGATTTTACTCGTGAAGCAGAAAAGCTAGAGGTTCATCGCACCACACTCAAAGAAGGTGTTGAAATCACACTTTTTGCTAAATCAGCCGGCTCATTATTGGCGCTTTTGGTGTTACAACAAAAAATGTTTGTACCGATACAAGCGGTATTTTTTGGTATGCCGCTTGATCTGGCGGCAGATAATATATTTAAGGAATCATGGACTGCGATAGTAGAGCTTACAGTGCCATCAATCGCGTTTCATAATGAGACTGATCCGACAACGAGCTATGTCTTTACTAAATCTATTTTAAGTGAACATAATCCAACTATTGAACTCATCACTACACATCAAAATGATCATTGGTACGGAGATGTAGAGACGTATGATCCAATAATCGTTAATTTTATAAGGAGGCAGTAGGTTAAAAATTACTTGACATTATTGTAATATTAATTTGCAATTTATAACCCGATACGTTATTGTACAGGGGTACATCGATCTTTGTCGGTTCTTTGACAGTCGATCAATCTAGCAAAAATGAGGGAAGTAGATGAATTTTTTCAAGATGATTGCCCAATTGTGGCAAGCGTTCAGGTATTCCTGGAAGTTCTGCTGGCGTAATGATGCGATGGGAACGACCTTGTTGTTTGTACTCGCAGCATTACTGGCGGGGAGTGGCTTTGTCGTTACGCTAGTAGCAAGTAAATTGACTGATCAAGTTCAGTTTTATTGGTCTACCGTTGGTACCGGTGACGTTCCTACGCCTGTCATGGTGTGGGTCGTAGTCTTGGCAGGCATACTTTTAGTGTCGGCGGTGCTGGGAGTGTGCAATTGGTTTATCCAAAGCCGGTGGCAGCAAATCATGCGGTTTGCAAACCGTCGGGAACTTGACGAGCACTACGCTACTCTCGATGTAGCGCGTATCAGAAGTAAAGAATTTGATGATTTGCGTCGTCGAATTGATGAATTGCCAACGGGATGGGGTGTGCGGATTGAACTCACCCGGGGCTTTTTGTCTATTTTTGGTGCTTTGGTATCCTTCTTTAGTTTTGGGTTGGCTCTTGTTTTTATGGAGCCTTTGTATGGTGTCATTTTGATTGCAACCATGATTCCACTCATGGTGTTTCAATTCAATGATACTGCTCGGTGGTGGCAACTGACACAACAGCTTATGCCCGTGCATAAGGCTCGCTCAATACTTGAACGTCCGTATAGAGGCTTTACCACCTTTATGCAAGCTAAAGTCTTTAACCAGTTTCCTTTTCTTCGTAAAGGAATCGACCAAAATATAGAGGGAATCAAGTCAACCTACGCCTCTGTTCGTCGGCGCTCACTTATTTATGGCGTGGTTACACAAACTATATCTATTTTAGGTTCTGGCATTGTCATCATGATGGCAGTGCAGGCAACTTGGCGTGGGGCTGGAACGGTAGGCACATTGGTACTAGTAATTCCCGCCGTCCGGGTGATGGCAGGAAATCTGGAACAGGTAATTGACCTTTTGGCAGAGCAATGGCAATCAGTGCAGGCAGTGCTTCTCATTGAGGCAGAATTTCTGACACTGAAACCACTCTCTGTTTTTGAAGGTCATGATACGGTTGGACTTTCAACAACTGCGCCGGTAGTTTCGTTTCGTGATGTTGAATTTGCTTACCCGAATTCACCCGAGCGGTTGGTTTTAGAAGGGGTGAGTTTTTACATTCCTAAAGGAGCCAAAGTAGCAATTGTTGGGGAAAATGGTAGTGGTAAGTCCACGCTCATGTCTTTGCTCTTGCGTCACTATGCAGCAAAATCAGGATCGGTGGAATTAGATGGTGTTAATGTGGCCGACATGTCTACTGCCCGGCATGCCAGTCTCATCAGTGCGTTAACTCAGGACTACGAGGTCCTGCCGCGAACTCTCAAAGCAGAAATCGCCTCTGCCCGACTGGGAATTGCGGTTGATGAGTCGCGAATACTTGCGGCCATCACCTGCGCAGACTTACAGCGGGTGCTAACTGAGTGTGAAGATGGTATTGATACTAAAATTGGTGTCGAATTTGGCGGACGTGATTTTTCTGGCGGACAACGCCAACGAATCGCCCTGGCACGAACTATCTACGCGCTTGATGAGAGCACGAAAATCCTGTTGCTTGATGAAGCTGAGGCCAAACTCGACCCTGAGTCGGCAGAACGAGTCATCAAAAATATTCGTTCCTTAAATGGTGTGACGGTGCTTATGGTTACGCACTTTGTAGCTCGGGCTCGTGACTTTGATCTTGTGTTGGTAATGGACGGGGGAAAACTGGTTGAATGTGGTCACCCTCGGGAAATTGCCGAAAAAAATGGGGTTTTTGCTCGATTGCTCACTGCTGATACCAAACGACGAGGCAGTGAATAACTGCCTCATCAAATAGGTCGCCTTCCCAGGCGGCCTATTTTTATTAGTTTTACCTAAACCCTGTGTGTGGTATATTCGGTGCATGAAATGGATTGATACGCATGCACACTTAAATCTATCGGCCTTTGCATCTGATGTTGATGCCGTCATTGAGAAATGTGTGGAGGAAAGTGTGGGAGTAATTAATATTGGTACCAAAGAATCTACGAGCGCTCGCGCCGTAGAGTTGGCGCTCGCTCATCATTCACTCTATGCCATGGTGGGACTTCACCCGATTCAAACGGTACCGCTTTTGCATGACGAAGATGAAATCGGGGAAGGCGGGGCAGCGTTTACCTCTAAAGGTGAAACCTTTAATACAGATTTTTATCGTAACTTAATAGCAACGAGTAACGGCAAGGTCATCGGTATTGGTGAATGTGGGTTTGATTATTACCACACCAGCCCCGATACGTATGCTGTCCAAGAAGAGGCGTTTATAGCTCAAATTAAATTGGCAAACGAATTGAAGCTACCGCTGATGATTCATACCCGGGGACCAAAACTAGGGGAGATTAGTCCGACTGGACGCAGTGTGTATGCGGACGTGTATGCAGTGTTACGGCAATACGCCACGGTCCCATTTAACGTCCATTTTTATGCGGGCACCTACGAAGAAGCTAAAGCATTCTTTGAGATAGGAGGAACAATTTCGTTTACCGGCGTCATCACCTTTGCCAAAGTCTACGAAGACATTATTAAGGCTGTACCACTGGATTTGATACATGCTGAAACTGATTGTCCCTATGTCGCCCCGATTCCGCATCGAGGCAAGCGGTGTGAGCCGTGGATGGTACAAGAAGTATACAAAAAAATTGCTTGGATTCGTGGTGAGGACGAGGAGTTGGTCAGAGTTCAATTAATTGAAAATACCAAACGTTTGTATAAATTATAATTTTTTGTATAGTAAAGGGTAGAAATCATGAGGAGTACGTCAATGTTCATTGTTGTGACTGCTAACCCGTTCTTCAATATTGATTACATTACCCCAGAACAAGTTCAATTATTTTATGGCCTGCGGCTACTAGGAAGAGGACCCTTTGAGGGTGGTTTTGAAGAAAAGTTTTTCCTGGTGTCGTTGCTTGAGCTACACGGTAAGCTTATTGCTCCACATTATGATAAAGCTCGTTTGCTTTTTCGAACACAAATTTGCACGTTCGTAGCCTTGTCCGAGGAACCATTTTTTGAAGAGGTTGCCGATTTAATTGAGGTACCCTTGCGGGCATCAGCCTGTATGATTTCAAATGGCGCAATTCACTAGATTGCGCCATTTTTATTATTCAAAAATTCTAAAATTAGTTTAGTAACTAAGCACGCTCAAAACATCAAAATTATCTCAAAAATTGATGACCGCTCAGCACGCTGTCTGAATCTAAATTGTTTCAAAAATGCCTTCAATACAAAACAGACAAAGAAAATAATTTGAGACGTACTTTTTTGTACGTTGAAAATTATTTTACTGCAGGCTAACGCAGTAGGGGAGGTATTTTTGGAACAATTTATTTTAGTCGAAAATGGAGATGAGATACTCGTCGATTTTCCGCTGCTCCCAATCATAAAAACTGGTATTGGCTTTAACCAAATCTTTGGCTAAATCTTCTCCGACGTAGCGCCAGTGCCACGGTTCAAATACGTAATAGGCGTTACCTTTAGGGTAGGAAAGGGTGAAGCCATATTTAGGTGCATTTTCTAGCATCCAGGTGTAGGCAGGAGTCGCTTCAAAACCATCTAATCCACCACCGAGTCCTTCAGTGGTAAAGTCGATGGTGGTACCGAGTTGATGTTCGGAATATCCTTGATCAGCAGAGAAGGTGTTGGCACCACTACCGTAGGTTTGGGTGTAAGCTCCTTTGAGGCTCTTTTGTTCATTAAATGAACGGTACGCAGAAACTACCCATATTTTAATACCATCTTTTAGTGCATCTTCTATCATATCATTTAGGTACGGTTCTACTTTGCCGTGAATAGATTTTGAGACAGCTTCGTTATACAAGTACTTTTTTTCTATGGGTACAATTTTTTCAGGAATGTAATGCTCGTTGAGGAAATATACTTTGGAATATTTTTGCAACAACTCTTTGTCGGTTTTTGAAAGTTTATCGAGCACCCCCACTGTGCCGGAAATCTTTTTTATTTGATCTTCAAATTCGTCATTTTTGTTCTTCTCCTTCCGATAGTCATCTTCAATATCATCTAATTCCTCGGCCGTGAGCGAAAGTCTGCTCGAAAGTTCGGCAATGGTACTGCTTGCTAATTCACGTTCTTCCAATCGACTCTTCGTACTTGAAGCACTTTCGAGTAGGAAATAGTTACGTTCAGACAACAACATTTCAATATTATTTGATTGGGAATTGGCCTTGTACAGTAAATACCCACTTATAATTAGTAAGATAACAATTACCCCTAGATACAGGTATTTGGGGTGTATTTTTCGACGAACTAAATCCTTCATCATATGTGTGCTCCAGTATATCATGTCACTTGAAAGTGGGCACTAATTGTGGTACTGTACCGGCATTATTAGTGTGTGTATGAAGGTGAGTTACCTCTGGATTTTCCGGACCTTACTCTTATACATATAATAAAAAATAAGAATGTCAGAAACAACAATGCCAACTACCGAAGCGGTAGTTCAAAGCGATGAGCAAGAAATTGCCAGCTACGAACTCGCTTACCACATACTTCCAACGGTAGCTGAAGGGGAAGTGATGGCAGTGACCCAGTCACTCAAAGACCTTATTACTAAAGCGGGTGGTCAAATATTTGACTCCGAAGATGCTGAACGGTTCGAACTAGCCTACGAGATTGATAAATACCTCGAAGGACGATACCGAAAATTCAATAGTGCGTACTTTGGCTGGACCCGTTTCAAACTTGCTCCACTTGCACTTAACGCACTTACCGAACATGTAGATGAACACAAGCAACTCCTGCGTTTCCTCCTCGTTCGTTTGACTAAGGTAGAAGAAGCCAGTCCATTTAGGTTCCATGAAGCGTTAGTAGACACCAAGATTAAAAACATTGATCTAGATGTTGAGCTGGCGCCGGAGGCTGAAGTAGTTGATACAGATGGTATAATAGATGAAGTAGTAGAGGGGGGTGAGAAAGCAAAGATTGCGTAGTTCGTTATTTCGTAATTTGTATCTAAAACTATATGTACCTTAACAAAGCCATGATTTACGGAAATCTCACCCGAGATCCGGAAATGAAAGCCTTACCTTCCGGCATGCAAGTGTGTTCATTCTCTGTTGCGACCAATCGTTCATATAATGATCGAGATGGTAAGCGTCAAGAAGCAGTTGAATATCACAATATGACCGCCTTTGGTAAACAAGCCGAAGTGATTTCTAAGTATTTAACCAAAGGTAGTGGTGTGTACGTCGAAGGACGTTTACAAACCAATAGCTGGGAAAAAGACGGAGTCAAACAATATCGGACAGAAATTGTTGTTGATAAATTCGAGTTTGGTCCAAAAAGTGGCGGTGGCGCCGGTAATGGTGGAAATAGTGGTGGATCAAATGCTGGTGCAACGACTACAACCGGGGGGAATAACAATAGTGCGCCGGTTTTACCGGAGTATCCAACGGAAGACATCAACCCCGAGGACATCCCTTTCTAAAGCGTTAATGTACTCAATCTGCGTTGTTGCACATCAATTGTGTCAGTCACGGTAGAAACCTACCGCTTCCTCCAAAATTGATGTGCGCCTAGCATCTTAAGCACCTCACACTTTAGAAAAATCGGGCACCCCAGACTCAAAAATAATTTAAAAGCTTAAATATAACGCATCTGCTTGTTGGGACTGCGGTAAAATTTCACTCACCGTGAGAAAGTACCTAAGTACTTTCGCAAGAGGTTGCCAGCTATTTTGAAAAAATAGCGACAACCTGAACAGCTTCTGTTAGAAGCAAATGTACGGCTCGCAAAATTTTCCTTGCCCGCCTTGCATCTGCATCATCTTTAAACTTTTAAAAAGACTTCTTTAATTGAAATCTTAAAAAATTATCAGTAAAAACTCATAACATGGAACAACATAATCTTCACAAAAAAGCGGCTTTGGAGCATATTGATTACAAAGACATCACGAGTCTTGCAAACAATATCAACCCACACGCGCGTATGAACAGTCGACGTCGTACTGGTTTTTCAGCCAAGGCGCAACGTGACTTTGCTCGAGCAATTAAGCGGGCACGGTTTATGGCACTCATGCCGTACATCTCCCGTTAGGCTAGCTTTCCAAAAATACTTCATCTACTGTCGTGGAATGAAGA
>JAYSSH010000006.1:0-5493 GCA_043720635.1 Candidatus Kaiserbacteria bacterium | reverse complement strand
AGCAATAATAATTCTAGAGGAGTTATTATTGCTCGACTATCGGCTTCTAGCGCAACAACTTTAGCGCCCGTTTCCAAAAGTACCGTAGTTAACGCTCCCGCTCCGGGACCAATTTCTAAGACTACATCATCTTTAGTAACCTCCCCTGCTTCTGTAAGCCACTTTGGCACCACATCGCTTGTAAGAAAATTTTGCCCCAGTGATTTCTTATGAACAAACTTTTTCGCCTGATCTCCTTCCGTGTGTTGTTGTCGAGTACGCTTCATATACCCCCGAGCATACATATATATGTATAGAAATACAAGAGAATATTGAATATTGAATATGGAATATTAAAAATTGAAGATTACGATAAAGAAATTTAAATCAGTAATCTAAAGTACCTGTGCTGGTTTTGAACGTAGGTCAGTGAGTGCAGTTCTAGGCACACAGTAGAAAATAAGACGAGGCGTACTTTCTGTACGACGATTTTTATTTTCTGCTGGGTAACGACGAAATGCGCCGCTGGCGTAGGTTCTAATCGAGGAAGATGGTTGTCTCGTACCCTGAGGAAGTATTCCCCCACCCTCTCGGGTTTTCACTCTCTACATATTCCTGACTGATGTCATTAATAAATTTTGAAGGCACGTTAACTTTCTGCGTTCCATAAATGGTGCGCATATGGGCGTAGGTGAGATACACTTTTTTCTCAGCTCGAGTTAGAGCGACGTAAAATAAGCGACGTTCTTCTTCATGATCAGTGCCCGTATCATCAAGTCGTTCATGCGGAAACAGACCTTCTTCTAATCCGCAGATAAATACGCACGGGAACTCCAAACCTTTCGCAGAGTGTACGGTCATTAATCGCACTGCATTTAATTCCTCTTTATCTTTTATTTCATCTTGATCACTTTGTAAGGCGGCATTTTCAAGCAGAGCTTCAACACCTTCTTCCGGACTGAGTTCATCATAGCGCAATCCCAATGTAACTAATTCACGAAGGTTTTCTAAGCGTGATAAATCATCCTCAGTACCAGTCTTTTTAAGTTCGGTTTCAATACCTGTCCGTTTCATTATAAATTTTAATGTCTCAGACAATACTTTAGTACGAGCCTCATCCGCAATATCCATCATCATTTGATCAAACCGTTCAACTTTTTCCAAGGTGGCACCTTTCAGTTCACCCTTCTTCCCTTCCATGACTTTAAGCATAGTCACTTTACCAATGCCACGTGCTGGTTCGTTAATTACACGCGCTAAATCAGCAGTACTCGTTGGATTTAACGCTAAGCGGAGATAGGACAATACATCCTTTACCTCTTTTCGTTCAAAGAATTTTGTACCCAAAAGTTGATACGGTACACCATAGTTTAAAAACGCCTCCTCTAATACACGGGATTGGAAATTTGTTCGGTATAGTACTGCGATAGCTGAAGGTTCAATACCTTCTGTAATTAATTTCATTGCCGTACGTGCAATATATTCTGCTTCATCAATGCCGGTCATAGCAGCAAACAGGGATATTTTTTCACCCTCGCCGTTACTAGTAAAAACTTCTTTTGCTACGCGATTTTTATTTTTTTCAATAATATCGTTTGACGCACCAATGATATTTTTTGTGGAACGATAATTTTCTTCAAGCAAGATGGTAGTTGCGGTCGGAAAAAACTTTTCAAATTGGAGTACGTTTTTAATATCCGCTCCACGCCACGAGTAAATATTTTGGTCGATGTCGCCTACTACACACAAATTATGACTCTCACCGGTGAGTAGTTTAGCAATTTCAAATTGTACCCGATTGGTATCTTGATATTCATCAACATGAATATACTGATATCGTTGTTGCAGGGTTGTACGTACCGAAAGATTCTGTTCAATTAAACGCAGGGTCTTTATTAATAAATCATCAAAATCTAAGGCATGTTCCCCCTTCATAATCTCTTCGTACTTCACCCATACGTCAGCCGCTACCCGATCAGGAAAAGATGAAGCCTCGTCTTTAAAGGCAGTAGGAGTTTTTGCATCCCCCTTCGCTTTTGATATCTTGCTAAGAATTTTTCGTGGTTCAAATTCTTTAGGGTCGTTATTAGTAGCTTGTAAGGCTTGTTTTATGGCCCTAATACTGTCGCTACGGTCATAAATAGTAAAATGGCGGCGTAACCCGAGGACCTCGTGATACTCACGCAAAATTCTAACCCCAAGTGCATGGAAGGTAGTGACCGTTGGCATTGAATTAATAACGGTACGCCCTACAGGAGGAAATTGATGCACTAATTTTTCAACTCGTTCACGCATTTCTTTGGCAGCTTTATTGGTAAAAGTGACGGCGAGAATATTATGAGGAGCTATTCCTTTATGAATCAGATGGACAATCCGATGAGTGATTACACGGGTTTTTCCCGATCCAGCCCCAGCAAGAATAAGTAGTGGACCTTCGGTGTGGAGGACAGCTTTGGTTTGGGGATTATTTAATCCAGTAAGGTACGGGGCGTCATGCATAACGGTGACACTATACCACAGATGGCAATTAAACTATCAATTAAATCTACAATAATGTCAATAGTTTAAAAACAGCTATTTGTATGAGTATTTCCTTCCCTTTTAGGTGCTACGGGGGAAAGTGCATTACGTCAATTGTACTTACCGGCGACTCTAGTAGAATTATGCCATTACCAAATTGTGGTAATGGCACGAGAGCCCTGGGCTCTTTTTGTTTCGACAAATTTTTCTGTAGCGGTTGTACGGCGGCGAGTCCATAAAAAAACAACTATTCAACCAAACCCTCCCAAATCCAAAACAATACTATTTCTTGACAGTATGGTTGCACGGATGACACATAAAATTAATACAAAACGTCTTGCACGGTATAGTTTTGATGGTTTGTTATTACTAGTATCAATCGTTGTTCCATTTTCTGTACAAGCAGGAGTTTTTCAGTCCTTCCGCGATGAAGAGGGTGATATTCCTCAAGTTGCCGAATTTAATTTTAACGAATCCTTAGTTGATGTGACGGTACTCACTGCTGCCCAAAATTCAGAACCACATGGTGCCCGTGGTGGCTCAGACGTGTTGGCGCAAGACGGAGTGTTAGTTTCAACCGGACCAGTTGGTGCTGACGAAATTACTGCGTCACGCACTAATGGCGGAGAGATTAGTGTCTATGTTGTACGGGCGGGCGATTCACTTTCAGAAATTGCGGGAATGTTTGGCGTGACTTCGAACACTATTCTATGGGCAAATGATTTACCGCGTGCTTCAGCCATCAAGCCTGGTGACACTTTAATTATTCTACCAATTGCGGGTGTTCGTCACGTAGTGAAATCGGGTGATACTCTTTCAACTATTGCTAGAAAATATAAAGGTAACGCTGAAGAAATATTGTCATACAACCAATTGCAAAATGATACTGATTTAGTGGTTGGAGATACGCTGGTTATTCCTGGCGGTGCCCTGCACGTTGCTTCTGCCCCGCTTTCGACTAAGACTGCAAGTAAAAATAGTACCATTAAAAATACCGCCACCGGTGGCAGTGCGTTCTCTCACCCAATTCCAGGCGCAGTAAAAACACAAGGTATTCATGGTTCAAACGGTGTAGACTTTGGCGCTGGTATTGGAACTACCATTCGTGCAGCTGCTGCTGGTCAAGTGATTGTGGCTAAAAGTACTGGGTGGAACGGTGGATATGGTAACTACATTGTAATTAAACACGCAAACGGTACACAAACCTTATATGCGCACTTATCTCGAGTAGATGTGGGAGTAGGTGCCTCAGTAGTCGCTGGAGAATCAATTGGAGCGTCAGGAAACAGTGGTAAGTCGACGGGGCCACACCTGCACTTCGAAGTCAGAGGAGGTAAAAATCCTTTTTAGCCTAAACTCGCAAAACGAGCGAATCTCTTCGTTGGAACAACAAAAATAGCAGTCGACGTACCAATGTACGTCTCCTGCTATTTTTATTATTCCGCCTCGACCTTCATCTCGTTTAGCAAGTTTAGTATTTTACAAAATATCATTAATTTATTACTGGTGTATAATTTTTAAATGGTTATTATCTCACCGCGACTGTGTACATTCTTTGCCTGGTTTAGTGGTTTTTCAAAGACTGCTCGAGCAGTTACGGTGTTTCCATTTATCTTTGTTCGTGCAAATAAAGATGTAATTCCATGGGTTATCAACCATGAACGTATCCATCTTCGTCAGCAACTTGAATTATTAATAATTGGAACAATCATCTTGCATGTATTTGAAGTACTCTATGCCCTTCTCTTTTTGAGATTAAGGTGGTACGAAGCATATCTGTGGAGTTCGACTGAACAAGAAGCGTATCGTAATCAAAATAATTTGGATTATTTAAAACAACGGAAAATATTTCATCAGTTTAAGTACTTATTTAATAAAAGAAAGTTTGTACACAAAGATGGTGTAATTACCTATCTATAACTTTACGCGGTATTGGAGGGCTTCTAGTACATGTTTAGGTTCGATAATATCTGCACCGTCCAAGTCGGCAATCGTCAGGGCTACTTTTATTAAGCGGTGGTAGCTTCGGGGAGAGAGATTAAGTTTGGCGGATGAGGCTTTTAGTATATCCTTCACGGGCGGGGTGAGTGTGACCACATCATCGATGTCGCGACTGGTCATGTGGGCGTTAACGGTAATACCTCGGTTTTGTAATCGGGCAGTTTGTCTTATTCGGGCTTGAGATATTTCCGTCCGAGCTTTTTCGGTTTCACCTTTATTATGACCTAAAGCGGTTAAGGTTTCGTACGGAACATGCGGTACCTCAATCCAGAGATCTATTCTATCTAAAATGGGGCCAGATACTTTATCACGATAGGTTTCTTTCATGGCGCGCGCTAAGTCGGTAGTCCTGTCATAACTTCCCCGATAGGGATTCATGGCTGCTACTAACACAAAGTCTGCCGGAAAAAGAGCGGTGCCTTGGACTCGGGAAATGCTAATCACCCGGTCTTCGAGTGGTTGCCTCAAGGCATCAAGCGACCGTCTATCAAATTCTGGAAATTCATCCATAAATAATACTCCTTTATGAGCCAAGGTAACCTCGCCTGGTTTTGGATGCGTACCACCGCCTACGAGCGCAGTGTGTGAGGCTGTATGGTGTGGAGTGCGAAACGGTGGCATTGAACTCATTAGATTATCGGCACTGCCAGCCAGAGAATGTATAGCACCTACGGCTAATGTTTCTTCTCGCGAAAGTGGCGGTAAAATACCTTGAAAGGCTCGGGCCAGCATTGTCTTTCCGGTACCGGGTGGGCCGACTAACATCACATTGTGTCTGCCAGCAGCAGCGATGATCATGGCTCGTTTAGCTGATTCTTGACCTTTGATATCTTCAAGTAAGACCGCACTGTCATACCAGTCATTTTTAATAGTGGTAACAGGTTCAGGGTTGATTCGTTTGTGGTCAGGATGGGTATGATCTATATGAAAAATTACTTCTTTTAAATTACGTGCAGCATAAACACTAATGCCTTCAATAAGGGCAGCCTCGCG
>JAYSSH010000005.1:0-5506 GCA_043720635.1 Candidatus Kaiserbacteria bacterium | reverse complement strand
CATTAAAATCGCCAAGGGTGGTTATAATAGTATTTTTAGTTACCGTCATAGCAGTGACTACAGAACTCGGTAAGGGAACTGCCCGGGTACTTTCTGTTACTAATCCAGCAAAATTTTGTATTCGCGCATCAGTGGGGGTGTTGGATAGCGATTGATATCTTTCCACAGCTAAAAAATATCTCTGTGCTGTACCGGTCGGTAATTTACCGAGTCGCTCGAGTCGAAGCAATGCCACCACGCGATCCTTTTCAGGAGTCCCTGTTTGGGGGGCGGCAATATCAGAAAATAACGCTCTTTGTACTTCGGTGAGATTTTGGGTACCTACTAATGTGCGCAGATCAGAATTAAAGAAAAGTGCCGTGTCGGTCCGGGCTTGAGTAGCAAGTGTTGCTACTGGTGCATAATTAAAGTCATTACCATCAGGGGTAAAACTCGTAGGAGGTGTAGAGGGTGTCCCTGGTGGGGTGTCGGTGCCAGGAAGAATCACCCCCGATTCGCTTTGACTACCAGTGCTTCCTCCGGGAACAACACCAGGAATGCCCTGTCCAAAATTTCCACCGGGAGAGGTGGTATCGGGTCGCGACACTGGTCGTGGCGTTGGACGAATTGATGAGCACGGAGCATTACTATCAATCCCATACAGATAATCAGATTGAACCGCTCTACCATTAATACAAGGTTCTTCATTTAAGCCGATACCATCAGCGAGCATATTCACTATTCCCCATAATGACAAAATTAATACAAATGCACCCACGCCATAGAGCGTTAGGTTGCGGGCATTTTCGTGACCTTCAGTATTGCTTCCGTCTATAATAAAAAAACGAACGGCGTTGATTAGAAAAATCAAAAATGCAATTCCTAAAATAAACGGAATAAGAACTACATTAATAAACCCCCCAATTCCTACCAAGAGTAATTGCAAAGATCCTTCTGATTGGGCAAATGAAATTGAAGGAAATAGAAAAAGGACCAGGGTCAGTACGTAATACATATTTACCATCATAACGTACTACAACCCTTAATATAAGCCCTATAGACAATTGACAAACTTGCGTAATTATGCTATTATTTCAGCGTACGAAGCAAAGGCTTCGTTTAGAAACGCCACCAAAGAATTGCAAAACGAGGAGAAGCAGTAATGGATGAAACTCAAAATGTGGCGTGCACGAAGTGAAGAACAACGTCAGGCGAAACCTGATCGTACATACGGCGGGTACAAACCATCGTTTGATGAGGCGATCAAGCATGCTCCAGTGAGGAGCGAATGGCTCGACGAGCAATCACTGTTTGGTTTGGCCTTTTACCGTCTGACCACGGCTAGTGGCAGAGAATGGGTTGAAGGTCTGATCTTTATTGTCTTGATGACCGGCCTCACGTTCTTCATGTTGTCCCGATGATAGCGTGTTAGAACAAATAGACGTAGCCCCCGAAATTCGTCGGGGGCTTTTTTGTACCCCTTACATTTTTCAAGTTTATTTGCTATAGTAGCCAGCATCTAACACGGTGTAGAAGCCCGTGTGCGCGCTTAGCTCAGTTGGCTAGAGCATTCGACTGATACTCGAAAGGTCCTAGGTTCGACCCCTAGAGCGCGCACACGGGCTTTTACTGTGCGTGCGAGCTAGAAATTGCGTATAGCAATTTATCCGGTCGCGCAGCGAGTCTTCCATTTTGCATATATTAAAACACCCAATTAAACACCGTTTGAAATCCGACCGCATACATGGTCTGATTAATTAAGTTTCCAAAAAGGAGAGGTACAAACAATCTTTTAAATGTAATTCCTAATACCGCAAAAGGAATAATAATTACTTCGTTGGGTAGCGGCATAAAGGCGGCAAATAAAAAGGTGAGAGGAAATAATAGTTTGGGTTTAGTTGTTACTTTTTCTTCGAGCCACAAAATAATTTTTGGATACTGAGTAAATAAATACGAACGACTCACCGTACCAAATAGATATCCAATATAGTCAGCTATAATTGTACCGATGGTCAGGGAGAGAATAATCAATGGTAGGGATAAACCACTGGCGGTAAATATGGGGGTAAGGGTGACGGCAGGAATTGGTACAAAAATATTTAACCCGCCCATAATGGCGACAATCACTACCCCTACATATCCTAAGCGCCCAATAAACGATTGCATTTCGGTTGAGCGTGTAATGGTGTCAGCCGCTACAAGTGCAAGAATCACGACTACCACCAAAGCAGTAACTATAAGGAGAAGAGGAGTAAGTTTTTTATACTCAATCACTAACTAAGTGTACACTATTTATAGTGAGATATTAGAATCGGGAGTAACGACAGAATTATTTTGCTTTATTGCATCAATTTCATTGATGGTGTGACGCAGTTCAAATATGAGACTGCTCACAAATACTGCAAAACCAATAATCAGGGTCCAGGCAAATAGGGGGAAGAGTTTAGATTTTTCTAGAACGTGTTTTTGCATCAATCCAGTATAACAAATAAAGACTAGCGCAAATCGCTATTTTTCACTATGATGTGGGATATTTGTCCCGTTAGAAGTTTATATAACTAAACAAATGATATCTATAATACAAACTACTATGACTAATTCTGAAACTTCTCACGGTGTTAATTACTCTGAATATTTCAAAGGGAAGAAGGTAACGCTGATGGGTTTAGGGTTGTTGGGACGGGGGATAGGCGATGCTAAATACTTGGCCGAGGCAGGAGCACAGGTAATGGTGACGGACATGAAAACAGCTGATGATCTCGCTACCTCGGTAGAGCAATTAGCTAATATTTTGAATATAACCTTAGTCTTGGGAGAGCACCGTTTTGAAGATTTCGAAAATAAAGATTTTATTGTAGTGGCTGCGGGGGTACCAATGGATTCGCCATATCTTGAACATGCGCGAAAAGCCGGTGTACGGCTAGTACAAAGCGCGGCCTTGTTTGCCGAGCTGTCCCACATTCCAATTATTGGTGTTACCGGTACGCGCGGTAAATCAACCGTGACGATGATGATTCATCATGTGCTTTCGTATATAACAGGCGAACCTGTTTTGCTCGGGGGAAATATTCGGGGAGTATCTAATTTGCAGTTACTTAAAGATGTAAAAGAGGACTCACTGTGTGTAATGGAATTAGACTCATGGCAACTACAAGGCTTTGGCTGGGCCCGCATCTCTCCCGCGGTCGCGGTGTTCACCACCTTTATGGAGGATCATCTTAACTATTATGAACGGAATGGAAAATCTAAAGACGAAGCGATGGCTAGCTACTTCACAGACAAAGCTCAAATCTTCTTGCATCAAGAAGACAGTGGTACGTTTGTAACAACACCGGCAGTGTTTGAGTGGATTAAAAAAGTGTTACCAAAAGAAACTTTGGGTCAAGAAATTGTACTGGCTGATGTGTCGATATTGCCCGAAGACATGTTGCTCTCGATGCCGGGTGAACATAACAGGCTCAATGCCGCCTTGGCAACTGAAGCCTTGCGCGCTGTTGGGTTAACTGATGAAGAAATATTTGAAGGTCTGGCTACCTTCCCGGGAGTAGAAGGACGATTACAACTAGTAGCGACGGTAGACAACGTGCGCATTTATAACGACAATAACGCCACGACACCACAAGCTACGACTGTAGCGCTCGAGTCGCTCGACCAAGGAAACAAAAACATTATTCTCATCGCTGGCGGCGCTGATAAAAATATCGATATTACCAAGTTAGCGTACGCCATTACCGAACATTGCAAAAATGTATTTCTCATCCCGGGTTCTGGTACTGATAATTTACTAGGCTACCTCGATGGAGGAGATACGGGTGTGTCGGTGATGGGTGATTTAAAAGGAGCGTTTGTCGAGGCAGTGCGCCTCGCATCAGCTGGTGACATCATTTTGTTCTCACCCGCCTTTGCCAGTTTTGCCCAATATAAAAACGAGTACGAACGTAATGATGAGTTTATGGCGTTGGTCGATTCAGTAGTTGATAAAAATATTGTGTAGTATATGAATGAAAATTTTGATCCACGAAGTATAGAGAGTGCCGAGAAAAAATATTTTATTGATCCTGAATCAGGATATTATAATGCTTTAAGCTTTGTGTCTGATCCAGTAAAATATTTTTCAGCGTACAGACTTCAACTGATTGATGAAGGCTTTGAAGATAGTGATATTTGCCAACAAGCCTTAACGGAAATGGCTGAATTGGAGGATATTATTGGGAGTCAGGATATTCCTATGGTTGATGCAAAAGTAAAAGAAATGTTGGATGTGGAATATGGTTCAAAAGCCTGGGTCGATACGACTTTTGGGATTTTAAAAGCTGCTGGTTTTACCAAAGAGCAAGCGCTTGCGTGGGTGATTTTAGAAGATGAGGAATTGACTAATGAAGAACTCTTAAAAGAGCGTACTTTGCGATACTTCATTAAAACCCTTTACGAGGAACTATAAGTTGAAGTAAATAGTATAAATAAATGCGGCCGATTGAGGTCGGCCGCATTGAGTGTTGCGTGGGATCAGTTGATGAAGGCTACGACCAAGTTACTGTCTGAATGGCCACCTCGTTTACTGGCGAGTCCATCATGTTCTTTGGTGCAGACACCATCATGATGGATGTTCTCCTTCTTCAGTCCGACTAGAGTAAGTTGTTTGGTTATCACTCTAACCAGATCGAGACCGCCAGTTTCGATATTAACAGATTCTGGATAATGCTGTATGAACGGTTCAAGGAGAGACCGGTCTTTTTCGATATCGTGCACAAAGCAGGTACCACATATGCCTGCCGTGATGTAGGCAGAAAGGTCTTTTACATTGCTGCCTCGACTCTTGAGAATTGAGAGGCCTGCCGTGATGATATTGTAGTCGCGGTTTACCAAATGCTGGACCGGTGTCAGCGCGGGCCTGCCACAATGGAGCAAAACCCCTTCATTTTGCCTAGAGTCCATAATGAAAGTAATGGGGCAGTCTCGACTGTACATGGAAGCGGTGTTTACTTTTGTGACGAGGATGCCATCAGCGCTCAGGTTGTAAGCGTTTGGGCGGGTTATCACTTCTTGAAAGCCAGCTTCACCCCGTCTACTTGGTGGCGAGACAAAGTGTTTGATGGCATGCCCGCGCTCATGCGCAAATTGTAGCGCGCTTGCCCGGGCTGCATTTTTGCCATCAAAAGTAGCTATGGTAAACACTTTAGTACGGTGGACTAAGGTCGGTACTACTGCGATAGCTATAGGCATGGAAACACTCCTTACATGGTTCTGTACGTCTAAATTTGATACTATAGGAAAACAGCAGTATGTCAAACCACACAATAAAAATTAGTACCGTACAGAGTATCCATTTCATCGGCATCGGTGGTATCGGTATGTCTGCGCTGGCTCGGTTTTTTTTGCATGAAGGGAAAAAAGTTTCTGGTAGTGATCGGGCAGCATCAGCAATTACCGATGCACTCGTGCGTGAAGGAGTGCAGTTTTTCCCAACTCAAGTAGCGGAGAATTTAAGTAGGAGGCAAGACCTCCTCCCGGATATGATTGTATATAC
>JAYSSH010000004.1:0-5532 GCA_043720635.1 Candidatus Kaiserbacteria bacterium | reverse complement strand
ACCAACGAAAACAACTGGCAAAAAAAGATGCCCGTATGCCCCACCTCCTATCCATGACTGCTACCCCGATTCCCCGCACCCTGGCTCTCACTATTTACGGGGATCTTGATATTACGCTACTCGATCAAATGCCCGCGGGACGCAAACCAATCATTACCGAAATTATTGGCCCCGGACAATCAGCCCCTATGTACACGCATGTACGCAGTGAACTACAATCCGGTCGCCAAGCATATGTAATCTGTCCCCGCATCGAAGAACCAGACCCCGACAAACAAACTGCCCTGCAATTAAAAAGTGTGGTGGCTGAAGCCAAACGTCTTTCAACTACTGAGTTTCGTGACTATACGATTGGCGTCATGCACGGCAAAATGACTCCGGCTGATAAAGATAAAGTGATGAAGGAATTCTCAGAACACAAACTTGATATTTTAGTTGCTACCTCGGTAGTAGAAGTAGGGGTAAACGTACCGAACGCTACCAATATTATTATTGAAGGAGCTGAGCGATTTGGTTTATCACAACTACACCAGCTCCGTGGGCGTGTGGTGCGCGGAACTCATCAACCGTATTGTTTTGCCGTGACCGATAGTAAAAGTGATAAAACCAAAGAACGTTTAAAAGCGCTCGTCACCGCCAAAAACGGTTTTGAACTGGCTGAACACGATTTAAATTTCCGGGGATCAGGAGAACTCTACGGCCAGAAACAATCCGGCCTCTCAGACCTCGGAATGGAAGCAATTAAAAATTTAAAATTAGTCGAAGCCGCGCGCACTGAAGCCCAGCATTTAGTAGCGGCCTGTCCTGACCTCACGAGTGAATTTCCGCTAATAGCATCACGTGTAGCCAAACTCGGTGAGAGTTTACATATGGAATAGAAAACGACTCTGTCCAAATTTTGGAAGAATCGTTTTAAGTTAGGCGTTAACAGACGCCACAGAGTCAGGATCACAACACCTCTAGGGGGCAATGAAAGACCCAGACACAACCGAGACAGAGATCACCTCCTCTCAACCTTTGAGTTTTCGAATTTGCACAAGAGCGGGGGTCGACAGAATCAGTTTCAAGGGAAGATCTCCTTTTGGAAAGAACTGATGCGACACTACATCCAAATTATTAAACACCCAAATTATATTATTGGCAAGCAACCAGCTGTGTTATTGACGACTTAGGTTATTTTTTATATGGTTAAGTAAATAAGTTCATTTAGAAAACAGGGGGGCGCCATGCAATTACATACACCCGAACTTCGGGCAGTATTACCGCAAAATACT
Source organism: Candidatus Kaiserbacteria bacterium (assembly GCA_043720635.1). Classification (GTDB taxonomy): domain Bacteria; phylum Patescibacteriota; class Minisyncoccia; order Phycocordibacterales; family UBA918; genus OLB19. The sequence goes on along the minus strand of JAYSSH010000004.1, from coordinate 4,258 downwards.
GTTAATGGTTTTGACATCGAGGTCATTCGCCATGATACCAACTTGGTAAACGGTCAAGAACATGCCCGTTTTTTCTCAAATAGATTTGTGCAGATCAATGCCTCATGTGACGGATCAAATCCAAATTATCCCGAGCAAAAAAACCTTACGTTACTCGTAACTCAATATTCATCAGAAGATGAATCAAAAGGTATATTACTCGAGCAGGATGTGGGGATTATCGTATTAAAACATTTTCAAACACTCACTGCCTGTGGTGTATTTGAAATTAGACAAACTACACTTGATGCTACTGTGTTAATACTTTGGATTAAAGACACAATACTTCAATCTACCGCAACTGCGGTATATACTCTTGCGCACAAAAGAATACGGTTGCATTAAAAATAGCACGGACCAGACATGGTCCGTGCATTTTTTTTACTCGACTCAATGTGCCATAACGCGTATACTACTGCCCTATGACAACAATAATTGATAATTTGAAATGGCGGTATGCAACGCAAGAGTTTGATACAACTAAAGAAATTCCTGCTGAAGATTTACAAACAATCCTTGAAGCTGGTAATTTAGCCGCCACTGCGTATGGCTTGCAGCCACTGCAGATGGTGGTCGTGACTGATACTACTAAAAAACAAGCGCTGGTAGCGTCTGCCTACGGACAAGCTCACGTGGCCGACAACAGTGCCCTCGTTGTACTCGCGGCAAGAACTGATATTGACGAAGCATACATTACTGAATATACGAATCGCATTGAAGCTATCCGTGGACTACCTGCCGAAACTACTTATGGATTCAAAAACATGATGGTGAACGACCTTACCAATCGTACCCTTGAAGCACGTTTGGTGTGGGCTCAAAAGCAAGCGTACATTGTCTTAGGAACTTTGATGGCAGCCGCGAGTGAACTAAAGATTGATAATCACGCCCTTGAAGGATTTAACGCTGCAGAGTTTAATGAGATTTTAGGATTAGAAGTGCATAATTTAACGGCTACAGTGATTTTGGCGTTGGGTTACCGCGCGGACTCCGATGCTACCCAGAATTATCCAAAAGTTCGTAAACCAATAAACGATATTGTGGTGCGAATATAAAAATTAAATTATGAAGCGGGCGGGGCAAAATTTTGCCCCGCCCGTTTTTTATCCCAACTGCCCCAAGTCGAGAATTCGATGATTAGCTTTTTTTAAGTCTGCGAGCATCTTTGCATGATCGTCGGTGAATCCTAACATCTCGTCCCCACAAAAACATCCAAACCAAGGCAGGGATGGATTGCCTTCAGTGAAATGGAGCGAGACTTCAGCACGCTCAGCGGTCGTCAACAGCCGAACATACTTACCTTTGAAATGCTCAGGATGAGATAGTGGAGGCTTAAGACCTCCACCTGATTGCTGTCTCCAATATTCAAGCATGGCAAAGACTGAGGTAGACGAATGAAGTGTACTCATAGCAAACTCCCTTCTGATAAAAGAAACAATAGCCGTATATAGTATGGCACAGTACGCACTAAATGCCACGCGTTGTACCCTAACCCTAAATGCGGTATAGTTTCCCCACCAACGTATCCGCGCGTAGCTCAGTTGGTAGAGCGCCTTGCTTATACCAAGGTGGTCCTTGGTTCAAGTCCAAGCGCGCGGACAATTAAAATAAATTAGCTATAGCATCTTGTCCTTCTACAATATATTCTGCAATGTCGCGACCGGGCATAATAATATTACAAGTGCCATGACCGCGGGAGATATAGGTAAGTTCAGATAATTTTGACTTCTTAATATATGATTTACGAAAATGTATTTTGGAAATCTTTAATTCTTGTGACCAATAATTAATTTCGGTCTCCTCGTTCATATCAATGTACAGATGTAGCCTGATATACATTTTATCTAAGGAAACTTCAAGGAGGTTAAGCCATTTTATAAATGCCCTAATCATTCTAGGATCAGTATTTGAAAGCGTTGCCGTATAGGTTGTAGTTTTCCCACCTTCGGCCCAGTACAAGAAAAAACCAGCAATTATAAATTCCCGCTTTGATAATGGAGTAATTTGTTTTAAAACATTATCCCTTACCTGCGAAAGTCGAGTATTTCGAGTTTTTAATTTAGCAGCACGGATTTTTTCAATGACCTGTTCATTACGCTGAAGTTCATTAAGTCTAGGCTTTGATAACGGCATGTCTGACAACCATCCACTTAATGTACTTTTACTAATACCGAGAGTTTCTTTTATTTGAGAGTAACTCATACCCTCTCTCCGTAATTTTATTGCTTGATTTTTTTCTTGCTTTCGTGCCATATTAGTGATAACTATACTAGTATACCTAAGTTCGATTATAACACAGATATTTATAATATTTTTGTATGTATCCCTTTTATAAAATAAAAAATATTTCAATTGGATTAAAACTGATATCTTCATTATTAAAAAACACGGGCCTAGGCCCGTGTTTTTTATTTTTACATTCTTTCTCTTACAGCTTGTTTGCAAACAGCACGGCTGAGGGATCGGCTACGGCTTCATCTAATTCTCGTTGTTTCTTAAAAGCGTCGTTAATCATGACTCCTTCTTGCTTCAATAACGCTTCGTACTCTTCTCGTTCGAGCGTCTCAACTTCAGCTAGTCTCACTGAAATAGTGTCAAGTGCCTTGCGGTATTTTGTTAAAATCTCACGGGCCTTTTCCATTCCCTCATGAATGATTTTATTTACCTCATCATCAATGGCTTTCGCGACTTGGGGTGAGAACCCGCGGTCTTCGCTCATGCCGCCGCCAATCATTCGTCCCCCTGTGCCTTCAAAAGCAATCGGGCCAAGGACATCACTCATACCATATTTAGTCACCATATCGCGCGCTATATTAGCAACCACTTGCAAATCGTTACTTGGACCAGTTGAAAGGTCATCAAATATCATTTGTTCAGTGACGTATCCCCCAAGGGTCATCGCAATATCATCAAGGAATTCTTTTTTAGTGTGCATACGACGATCTTCATCAGGAAGCTTTAGGGTGTACCCTGCTGCCCGACCGCGTGAAATGACTGAGATTTTTTGCACCGGGTCAGCATATGGTAGAACAGACGCAACCAGTGCATGCCCTACTTCGTGATAGGCCGTCACTAGTTTTTCACGCTTACTGAGTACATGACTCTTTCGCTCTGGGCCAAGCATGACTTTTTCAATCGAACGAATCAGATCAAATTGTCCTACCTTTTTACGCAGTTCACGCGCTGCCAAAATCGCTCCTTCGTTCATGAGTGAATACAAATCAGCTCCTGAAAACCCTGGGGTACGTTGCGCAATAATATCGAGGTTCACATCTTCTTGGAGCGGCTTCTTGCGTGCATGCACTTCAAGAATCGCTTTACGGTCATGTCGGTCTGGCAAATCAATGGTTACTCGACGGTCAAATCGTCCTGGTCGAAGTAAAGCGGGATCAAGGACATCAGGACGGTTTGTGGCTGCCATCACAATCACCTTGGCATTCGGTTCAAATCCATCCATTTCAACAAGGATTTGGTTAAGTGTTTGTTCTCGTTCATCATTTCCCCCACCAACGCCCGTTCCCCGTACCCGCCCGACTGCATCAATTTCGTCAACGAAAATAATTGAGGGTGCAGTTTTCTTAGCCATTTGGAATAAATCACGTACCCGTGACGCACCCACCCCCACAAACATTTCTACGAATTCAGAACCCGAAATAGAGAAAAATGGTACACCCGCTTCCCCTGCTACTGCGCGAGCAAGCAATGTCTTTCCGGTTCCGGGAGCACCCATCATCATGACACCTTTAGGAATCTCGGCTCCAATGTCAAGAAACTTTTTAGGGTTTTTAAGAAAATCAACAATTTCTTCCAGCTCTTGTTTAGCCTCTTTGGCACCAGCCACATCTTTAAAAGTAACTTTTTTACTCGTATCATTGGGATCAATCATCCGTGCCTTACTGCTCCCAAACGAAAGGGCTTGCATGCCAGCGCCTTTTACCGAACGAGTCAAAAACCAAATAATGATTCCTAGGAATAATAATGGGAACAAAAATGGAGCAAACTGGCCAAGCCAGTACGAGAAACCGGTTTCGCGCTGGACGTCAATGGTAATATTAGCTAATTGCTCGGCTGAAACTCCAAGGTTAGTTAACGAGTCAGAAACTGAGGCATCTGTTTCTCGTTTAGCCTCACCTGGATTTCGAGTCTCGTCCCGATAGGCCACTTCCAACATTGCTCCCCGAACGATAATTTCCTTTACTTCATTATTCTTTACCTGCCC
>JAYSSH010000003.1:0-5567 GCA_043720635.1 Candidatus Kaiserbacteria bacterium | reverse complement strand
AAAGTCAATATATGGTAGTATATCTAAATGAATCACAAATGGTACATAGGTATCGACGAAGCCGGCCGAGGACCTCTGGCCGGCCCAGTTTCAATCGGTCTTATGCTAGTGCCCGCAAATTTTGATTGGGATTTGATTCCGGGAGTGAATGACAGTAAACAGCTATCAGAAAGGAAAAGAGAGGAGATTTTTAAGAGAGCTAAAGTTTTGCAAAAAGAAGGGAAACTACAATACATCGTGGAAATGGTAGCTGCCACTAAAATAGACAGTGATGGTATTTCAGTTTGCATAAAAAAATCAATCGCTCGGGGTCTTAAAAAACTTTTACATAGGCAAGACCTATGTAGATCCGACAAAAGTACGAGGTCTTGCCTCGTCCTTCAAAATACGCTTATAAATAAACACTCAGGAAAAAGTAAAAGTAGGAGGCAAGACCTCTTTCTTAATCCGGCTGAGGTGATGGTTAAGTTGGATGGGTCGCTTAGGGCGCCGGATGAATATGTGCAGCAAGAGACGATTATTAAGGGGGATAGTAAGGAGAAGGTGATTGGGTTGGCTTCGATTATGGCTAAAGTTACGCGGGATAGATTTATGACTAAGCTGGCCAACGATCCTTCGTTCAAAGTCTATGACTTTGCCCGACATAAAGGGTATGGGACTAAGGCTCATCGGGAGGCAATTGCCCAAAATGGGTTATCCACCCTCCATCGAGCAACCTATTGTAGGAATATAGTATTTGTTGTATAGTATAAGTTGGCGTTCATGGGGGACGCGCAACCGCAAAAAGCGGGTATGTACAGTGGGGCAACATGACTAAAGAGAACTCTAAGAGAATGTTTCTGTGTGTGGGGTGCCGGTGTGCTCAAAGTTTTGATCAAGAGGACAAATCGGTTTTCTGTAAAATTGCAGGAAAAAAGATTTCGGCCATTCAATACCTGGCTGGAATGAAGTTTGAAGATTGTGATTGGCGGAAAAAACCGTCAACTGACCCTTCAGCACCCGAACATCTGGTTGAGCTGGCACGAATTGCGAGAAGAATGGGTACGGCAGACCTTCGGGTACTGCCAATCAATTAATTAAATTGTGACAAAAAACTATTAGGCGGGAACTTTTCCTGCCTTTTCTTTTATCCTATAGTTAAAGCATCTTGCTTAAGTGGACAAATCGGAATCCAAGTTCTAAATATTATAGCGTTGTACTGAAGTTATTTCTTAGGGTTGACGTTCCAGGAGTTTGACCTAGGAAATGGTCAAACTCGGAACTAAGTTTGCAATATGCCTTTTAGCATTTGCTCACGTAACTTGCCTTTTTCAGCCAATCTGCTATTATTGCGCCACTATGGTAATCCGAATGCGACACACGCGGTCACACACCGCCAATAGACGCTCACATCACGCTCTTAAGAGTCCTGAGTTAGCAGTCTGCAAAAACTGTGGTGGAAACCACCGTCCACACCACATGTGCCTTGATTGTGGCTTTTATAATGGCAAAATGGTGCTTGACTTAGCTGCTAAGAAGTCAGAACGTGAAGCCCGCATGAATGCTAAGCGCGACGCTATCAAAGGACAGATAACTGACAATACGCCAGTTGCTCCTGAGACAAAATAAACTCTAAAGATTCTAAAATCCCGCAACTTGTTGCGGGATTTGTGGATTAACGGTAGTAGCTACAATCTCATTCATGTATACTCAGTTTCAGAAGTAGTTAAGTACATTTTTTATGGCAAATAGGCACCTTTCACGCAGTATCGTTTTACAATCACTTTTTGAGTGGGATTTAAATGCAATAGACCGCAAAGCGGTAGTAGACGTTTTAGATAGAAATATAGAAGAGTTTGCTCCCAATAAAACTGATCGACCATTTATGGAGAAACTCCTTGATGGTATTTTGGGTAAGCAACCTGAACTTGATTTAGTCATAGAAAAAGCCGCACCAGAATGGCCAATTGATCGGATTTCACCAGTTGATCGAAATATCTTACGTCTGGGGTTATTTGAACTGTTGTTTGCTGATAGAAAAGAAGTACCCGCTAAAGTAGCGATTAATGAAGCAATTGAACTAGCTAAACAATTTGGTGGAGATAATAGTAGTCGGTTTGTAAACGGGGTATTAGGTGCAGTCTATAAAGAAATTGGTGAGCCGGGCAAAGAAGAAATTGGTAAAAAGAAAAAAGAGGTGCCATTTAACGAAATGCCCATTGAACGATTAGCGGGGGCGGTCGTCTATGCTGAAGAAGATGGCTTTATGTACCTGGCGCTCGTGCATGATATTTTTGGACATTGGACTCTCTCGAAAGGGAAAATTGAAGAAGGGGAAGATGTCCAAGCCGGAGCCGTGCGCGAGCTTAAAGAAGAAATGGGTCTTGATATCACTATTGAAGCTGAACTCGGTAATAATGAGTATATAGCCACGCATCCGGAAAAAGGTAAAGTCCGCAAGCAAGTGCACTATTTCCTCGCCTCATCCCCATACACCACTATTCAAATGGAGCAAAAAGGTGGTTTAGACGACGGACAATGGTTCAAGGTAGCGGATATTCTCGACCTTAATTTTTATGAGGACATTTTGCCAATAGTTACCAAAGCAATTACGATGCTAGTTGGCAGAAAAAGCCGTTAAATGATAAGCTGAGTATATTACTGATAAACTAAACGGGAATATTCCCGCACTATGGATGCACGAAACATTGATGAAGACTTGGCGCAACTGGAGGCTATACTTGAAGTGGTATTTATTGATAAAGGGTTGTTGCTGTCTGCGATTACGCACCGGTCGTATTTAAATGAACATCGTAACGCTACACAAGATCATAACGAACGACTTGAATTCTTGGGGGATGCGGTGCTCGAGCTTGTCGTCACTGATTATTTATTCAAAGCCTATCCCGACAAACCAGAAGGGGAATTAACCGCTATTCGGGCGGCGTTAGTTAATACGGTCTCACTATCAGCCTCGGCTGAAGCCTTGGGAGTAAATCAATATCTGCTTATGAGTAAAGGGGAAGCAAAAGATGAAGGGCGGGCCCGGCAATACATACTCGCTAACGTTTTTGAAGCCTTTATTGGATCTATTTATCTAGATCAGGGATTTGATGTGGCCCGCACCTTTATCGCGCGTGAACTCTTTCCTAAAACTGATGAAATTGTACGCAAAAAATTATGGCAGGACGCCAAGAGTCGTTTCCAGGAATTGGGACAAGAACATGCATCGGTCACGCCTACCTATCAATTAATGAGTCAAACTGGTCCGGATCATGACCGTGTCTTTACCGTGGGGGTGTTTTTGCGACAAGAAAAAATCGCGGAAGGTGATGGACGTTCTAAACAAGAGGCTGAACAAGCCGCCGCGGAAAAAGCACTGATTGCCAAAGGATGGGAGACAGATTAGTTAAAAGTAAGGACGGTTGGTTAAAGTTAACAATGCACAGACCTCTACGAGGAAAGCGCATACCGGTTTTAGGACATGGTACACTAATCTCAATGAGACGACTTTCGATGGGCTTTACTTTAGTTGAACTGCTAGTGACCATTACTGTTATTGGTATTTTAGCGGCGATAGTGTATGGCAATGTTGGTCAAGCTAATCCCAAAGCGCGTGATGTTGAACGACAGGCTGACTTGCGCAACCTACAAAACGCCATCGAGCAATATAAAAGAAAAGTTGGTCGGTATCCCGTTATGGGCTACCCAGGAGGTGATGGGTTATCAAGTGAAGCAGATGGGGGAACATATATCACAGGCTTAGCGCCAGAATATATTCCGGTGTTACCAAAAGATACGAGGCGAGTAAATCCTACTTTAGGGTATTCATATGTAACAAATACAGATGGCACGAGTTATAAAATTATGGCTGTCGGTACAGTTGAGTCAGAAACGGTCACCAATACCCATCCGATGAAACGATGTGAGACTAGTGGCGTGGGAATTTGTGGTACCAGCGGTGTCTGTAGTCCAAGTGACGCAACCTATCAACGTACCTATGCGTTATGGGGAGGATTTGCCGATGGTGCTAATGACGCAGCAGTGCGATCAGCGACCGCAGCAGTAATTTGTCTATAATATGTTAAAAAAATATTCTTTAAATCAAAACGGATTTACACTGGTTGAACTGATGGTCGCAATTTCCATTATTGGAATTTTATCAGCCATTGTGTACGCCAACTTTGGCGAAGCGCGAAAATCCTCGCGCGATGATATCCGTAAAACCAGTCTTAAGGAATTACAACTCGCGATTGAATTTTATAAAGCTCAAAATGATGTATATCCATCAGCGGGCTGTGGGGCTACGGCAGCGCCAACTACAGGCGGTAACTTAGCTGCCCAATATTGGGCTAACGGTGAGTGTGGAGCCTATATTACAAACTTAATACCTGATTTCATTCCTGCTTTGCCGGTAGATCCAAATAATGAGACGGGCGCAGGCAGAGGATATATGTACGCGAGTAACGGTACCAATTATAAGCTCATGATTAAAGACACGGTGGAGGTAAAATTCACTGTAGCTGGAGATGAGTATGCCAATAATACCGCGGGAGATACCGATACATATGCCGTGTACTCAGCTGGTGGAATTAACTGGTAGAATAAACGAATTCCACAACGCACGACATGTACCTGCAAGAACTTAGTATTAATGGCTTTAAATCTTTCGCTAAAAAAAGCGAGCTAGAATTTTCTGCACCCATTACATCGATTGTGGGACCTAATGGCTCAGGTAAAAGTAACGTGGCTGAAGCGTTTCGATTTGTGTTAGGTGAACAGTCAGTAAAGTCACTGCGTGGTAAACGCGGAGAGGATTTAATTTGGGGTGGTTCAGAATCAGTTTCGCGCGGCAACCGCGCGTCGGTAGCGGTGATGCTCGATAACACCAAGCGCGTCTTTAGTGTTGATTTTGATACGATAAAAATTGAACGAGTAGTGCACCGAGATGGGCAAAACGAATATTTTATTAATGACTCCCAAGTACGTTTAAAAGACGTCCAAGAACTTTTGGCCGCTGCCAATATTGGTTCTACTGGGCATCATATAATTTCCCAAGGTGAAGCAGACCGGATTTTGTCTGCTTCAGGCAAAGAGCGGCGGGAAATGATTGAAGATGCCTTGGGCCTTAAAGTCTATCAATATAAAAAGAACGAAGCCGAAAAGAAGCTAGAAAAAACAAAAAGTAATATTGAACAAGTCCAGTCACTCAGGCGAGAACATGCGCCGCATGTAGCGTACCTCAAAAAACAGGTGGCCCGAGTTGAAAAATCCCTCCAGGTACAAGCGGAATTAAAATCCGTCTACGCTGAATACCTCAAACGGGAAGATACGTACATCGCCCATCATGTTGATGCACTTACTGCTAGCAGACGGACGCCTGCTGAATTAAAAGAAACATTAGCAAAAAAACTTGCTGAAGCGAAAGATATTTTGCGTCAAGCGGAAAACAAATCGGGTAATTCTGCGGTAAGCGAAGCCGAAGAAGGGTTAGCAACCGCGAGGGCAAAACGACAATCAGCCTTTCGAGCGCTCAATCAACTCGAAGGGCAGATTGCCTACATCACAAAACGAATTGAAACCAAACA
>JAYSSH010000002.1:0-5586 GCA_043720635.1 Candidatus Kaiserbacteria bacterium | reverse complement strand
AATGACGGAGCAATACGCGAATACTCCCCGAGATGAAAAATTACATCAGGGGTTTCGGGGATGAGGGCAGCAATGTCTTTGGTGTGGCCGGTACGATATTCGACACCTGTCACATGATTTTCGACACTGCCGGTAAAATAATTATCAAGCGAGATAACATGGTGTCCGTCTTTAGCCAATCGCTCACAGAGGTGTGAACCGACAAATCCAGCCCCGCCGGTGACGACAATCGTTTTTTGCATGTACGTATAGTACCAAATTTACCGGTAAAACGTTACTTCGCTACTATTTATCGAAACGGTGATTTTTCCGTAGCATGACTGCGCAGGATTTTGGCTAACTGCTTTGTATCTACTCCGGATTTTGTTTCATTGGGTTGCGCTGTATGAGCAGGGTGTTTTTGGGCAGACGTCGAGACTGGCTTTGGTACGGCTGTTGGTGCAACGTCAGTTACGGGCGCAATAATTGGTGCAAGTTGTGGGGCCGGGGCATGAGTTTGCTCAAGGGTAGCAAACGCTGATTCGGCTTCGTGCGCGAGCTTTGCCATCTCTTCACGCTCACTTACCGATGCCGGGGTAAATCGTGGCAAGGGAAAAGGACGCGGTGGTAATACTCGGTCGGGGTTATTAGTATCGATATTTTTTAACTCCGCCAAGGCAGCTTTAAGGGGACTAATCGTATCGGTAATTTTCTTAAAGGTAGCTGGTTCGGTACGTGGCGGATTAGTTCCCTTATTGTCTGAATGAGTATTTTTATCGGTGTTTGCTGTCTCTGCAATTTTAGCAAGAATGGCACGCAACTCGTCGGATTTAGGCGTAGGTGCTGGTTTTGGTGCGTAAGATGGTTTTACCGAGTGATTAGTTTCGGGGCGATGTGGTTTTACTGAGCGCTCAGGGCGGGGTGGATATTCTTTGTTATTTTTAACGTAAGGTTTAGATTGAGCATGAGTAGCAGGAGCCTTTATTGGCGTTGGCAACGACACAGGGACAGCTTGGACAGCCGGCACCGGAGGTGCAGTTTGTATACTAGGCACAGACACATGCGTGACGCTCGGAACTTTTGGTTCTGCTACTACTAGGGCGACTGGCTCAACGGGACTCACGACGGTCGAGGATGGGGTCGCTGACTGCGATTGTATTGGCGTCTGTGTCTGCTGTGGCGACGATTTGGCTACGTATGGCTTGGGATTGTTGTTTGGCGTTTTTTTTTCAATTTTTTCTGGGGTATGTAAAGCAGTGACGATTTTTTCTACCTCTAATCTTGGTTTAGTAAAATTGCGACGCGAGGCAGCGATTACCATATCCTTGCAAGAAGTTGCTGGTGGCGCAATTGGTGGTAATGTCTGTCCGGAAAAAGGTTGCGACCCAATCCCGTCAATCATCAACGTTAAATAAATTTGCGCAAACCCAAGGTTCACTAAATCGGCTGCAAGGAAACGTGGAGTAAATACAGTTTCCAATGTCTCGGCATCAAATGGCCCCACTCGGAACGAAATAGTGGTACCAACGTTTCCAAACACAGCATCACGCACTTCTTCCTCCATCTGCTCAATGTATTGGTGCGCAATAATAAGGTTTAAGTGGTACTTTCGCGCTTCAGATAAAATATTGGCAAAGGTGGCGTTAGCAAAACTTTGAAACTCATCAACATAAAAATAAAAGTTCGGCATTTGCTTCATTTGTGCAACGGGCAAATCAGCTCGACTCATGGCGGCTAAATATATACGGGTGGTAAGCATGGACCCAAGGAGATTGGCATTTGTCTCTCCCACCAATCCCTTAGAGAGATTCATAATCACAATCTTCTTTTCATCCATACACTTACGAAAATCAAAACTGGAGTGTGGTTGACCGATGATGTTACGAATCAGTGGGTTGCCGGTAAACTGTCCAATTTTATTTTGGATGGCCGGCAACGCCTCGGCGGCAAACCGTTCTGTATAATTCGCAAATTCATCGGTCCAAAATGACTTCACAGCCGGATCGGTACAATAATCTACTACCTTTAGACGATAGGCTTTATCATTAAAAATTCGGTTTACAGACAATAAGGTAGTATCAGGATATTCAATAAGAACGAGTAACGCGTTGGTTAGAATATACTCCATGCGCGCACTCCAGGCGTCGACCCAAATTTTCTTAAAAGTAGACATCAAACCCGACACTACCAGGTGCCGTTTGTCCTGACCTACATCTTCCATCACGTTAAAGGAAATAGGGTTCTCTAAATCAAACGGCGCAAAATAGACGACATCATTGACTCGGTGTTCGGGAATATAATCAAGTAACGTTTCGGCTGCTGAACCATGTGGATCAATAAACGCCATCCCCTCTCCATTTTGAATATCCTGTACCGCCATGTTTTCGAGCAAGGTTGATTTACCCATTCCGGTCTTCCCCACCACATACATGTGTCGTTGCCTATCTTTGGCTTTAATACCAAACGATACGTCACGTCCCCGAGCATCAGTTTTAGCAAAAAAGGTAATTTTTTCAGAATCAAAACTCATGTAGTTAGTATAGCAAATGTCTTTTACGAACCGAAGCGAGCGTTAGCATAGCCAATGAGTTCAGTCACGTCAGCGTTGCGACTATCAGAGTTTAAAAGCACAATTGCAATAATTCGTTCCGCCCCTTTTACTTTAATTTTATGAAGCGTCACGGAGGTTTGGCCCGCAGCAGTCGTCTCGCCCACTTTTCCACCAATAAAGTTTTCTAATCCCTCCACTTCATTAAAATTACTGAGAGTCCCAAATTCTCCACTTATGTATGCTGTTGTTAAGTCTTGATTAGCGGTTAAGTCCACAATAAATTTTCGGGTATTGTATATGTAGGTAATAAGTCCTAACAAATCACGAACGGTTGACGTATTGCCCGCATGTAATCCTGACGGGTCAGCAAAATGGGTATTGGTGAGACCAATTGATTTAGCTTTTTCATTCATATGCGCCACAAAAGCAGCCCGCCCCGTTTGAGCCGCAATCACCTCCGCTGCCTCGTTTGAGGATTCAACCAACAGTAATTGCAACAGACTGTACATTGATACCGTGCCCAAACCACCCAACCTTGGAATCAAAGATTGCACAAACGTAGGTTGCGCCACTACTACTCGAGTATCGAGGTTTATGTATTCAGCTGCCACCACCGCCGTCATCAATTTTGTTAAAGACGCAATCGGAGCCACACTATCAAGGTCGCTACTGGCTAACACTGTATTACTCTCAACGTCTGCAATTAAATAGTGCGGGGTATTAAGTTCAGGAATTTTAGGCTCGTATAAAAAGGCGTCAGGCTCTGCCGGAACTTCATGTACCAACACCGGGGTCTTAAGTGACACCAAATTAAATATTTTTTCTGCATCGGTATCAGCGAGTCTAATGCCACCCCCGGGGAAGTCAGCCGGCACTTGTTCCCCTTTTTCGGTATACGGCCACCCATGGATAATAAAATTTCCTTGGAAGGTGATACTCCAGGGCGTATACATTTGCCCAAATGAAGAATAGAGTTTTTGTTTTTTTGATTTAACTTCATACAATCCGGCCGGTGTTTCAAGCCATGATCCCTTGGCGCCCTTTGCTAAAATAGGTACCTGAAGTTCGAGCACTCCTTCTTTAAAATAGCGGAGTTCCATTGTGGCCAAATCAGCTTCAATAAACGTTTTACCTTGGGTAATAAACGCATCTCTCGTTTCGGAGAAAAAGTTCGGCTGACTAAATGACATTTGGACACCGTAGTTAAGCGCGGTTTGGGCTTGGGTATACGGGTTTTCAACAATGACTGGTGATGAGGCTGGTACCGCAGAAAATAGTTGCGCCAAAATTGGTCGACCTGCTTCAGTAATAAATGGTTTTGAAAAATATGATATAGCCAAAAGTACAACGACCGATAGAAATACGGTCACTACTTTAACCGACACCACGTACGGACTAGCGACTTCACCTCCAATTTTTACAATTGCTGGCGTAAACGAAACAGTGTTCGTATCAACCTGCGGTTTCTTTTTACGGGGTGGAATGAAAGCACCGAGTGAGACGGTGGGTTCATCATCGTTGTAGCTCACGGCATAAAAGCGCCGAGCGACAGGCTCTTCGTTGTACATAGTCATATAATACAGCATTGATGCACGGAAAAGCCTTTGGTTATATACATAAAAGGACAGGCAAATATGTATGCCTGCCCCATTTTCAGACCGGATGTTCAATCAGGCCTTTACCTACTAATCTCACACCAACGCTATCACGCTTCTTAATCACTTCGTTAGCAGCCACCAATAAATCGTGATCTGCAACCGTAAGCGCCTTATCATCTTTTAACCGAGCGTTTAAGGCTGCGATTTTATTCAGTATGTCATTATTCGACAAATTTTCTAGGTGGTGGATTGCCATATTCGTCATTTTCACCCTCCGAACATTACCATAATTAATGTACGATAATTTTTGTGCTTTGTCTATGCGTTACGATTATAACCACTACTTAGTTTTAGCATTAGCAAAAAGATTTTGGGTCGTTTCTACAAATGTATCACTCCCTCGTTCACCGTTTCCTTTATCTATTTCCTGAAAATACTGCGCTCGTCTGAGGGCATAACCCAGCAAAATTAATATAATTCCCAGTCCAACATAAGCATACTGTTTCCATACTGAAGGAATTCCAAGATACGGCAACACGATCAGAAGAATGCCGAGTAAAAATGTCAGAGTGCCTTTGCTCATATTCCGGACAGTATACCCCAACAGTACCCCCGTCACAAAATAATTGTAGCAACCACCCTATCTTTTTATTATAAAGTCAAAAAAATTAAATGAAGAAAGGAGTGAAAAATGCTGGGAGCATTTTGCAAGAGGTTGCCAGCTCTTTTGTAAAAGAGTGACAACCTGAACAGCTTCTGTAAGAAGTAACGACTATTCTGAATTTATGTCCTGATTTTGTCTTTTCCAGACGAAAATCACTGGACCTCCATTTATATACTCAAAATTAATACGAACTCTCCCTTTTGTTTAACCGTAAACTTCTCCAAAATTTCCAACACCTCCCCTGGCGTTCCTACCAACATCTCTTCATGGAGCTTGGTCAACTCACGCCCCATATAGACCGTACTATTTGGATACAGTGTCACTAACGTCTGCAGAGACTTCACAATTCTGTGCGTGGCTTCAAGAAACACTACCGAGTGATCATATAATTCTAAATCCGCAAAAAATGTCTCCCGGCCCTTTTTACTCGGTACAAACCCCAAGAAACTAAATTGATTTCCAGATACGCCCGCAATAGAAATGGCAGCTGTGATTGACGAAGCACCGGGAATGGCATCAATTCTAATTCCAGCAGCCCGCGCCATCCGTACCAACATCACCCCTGGATCAGACACACCGGGAGTACCGGCGTCTGAGACTAACGCCACATTTTGCCCTGCTTCTAAATCAGCAATAATAGATGCGTGCACCGCTTCGCTCGCGTGGGCGTCATAGCGTTTCAATTTAGCCTTAACTCCATGATGTTTAGTGAGATTCCCGGTAGTCCGGGTATCTTCACACAACACATACTCAACCTCACGAAAAATCCGCAGAGCGCGCAATGTAATATCTTC
>JAYSSH010000001.1:0-5600 GCA_043720635.1 Candidatus Kaiserbacteria bacterium | reverse complement strand
GCGATGGTTAGGGTAGCGTGTGTCAGGTCGCTAAAGGCCGCGTACGCTCGTTCACGTTCTTTTTTTGTCTGATGACTTGAAAAAGTTATTACTCGTTCGCTTATACCACGTTCAAGCGCCAGTTTCATTTTTTCAACCGCGCTACTTGCGGGTACAACCAGTAACACCGAACCGCGGTGAGCAAAGGCACTACGGATAATTGATTGGTAATTAATAATGCGCTCGGCCTGGCTTGCGCATAAAATTTGTGGGGTACTGTCTTCAATATTAATTTCCGTTATGGTGGTGGCAGGGTAGGGAACTAGGCCTGTACGAATATCCGGTGGAAGGAGGCTAAATAAAATTGCACCACGTTTGGCAGGATTTTCAGTATATAACTTGTCGACGGTAGCAAGTAAACTGGGGGCTATCGTAACCAGGTTTTTTTGTTCTGGTAGTTTGCGGAGAGAAAAAGTGGCCGCCTTAAGTGCAGTTTTTGTGGTTGAGACGGCTTTCCCGTCAACAACAATTCCTTGGATAGTTTTACCACGCACGGGAATGGCTATAACTGAACCCAGCGCATAACTAGTACTTGAAAAATAGGACAATGACTCAATTTGGATACCACGGACCAGCGGGATGACTTCGATGACGAACATTAGGGGTAGTATAGCAAATTGGAGAGGGAATAGAGAATATGGAAGATTGAAGAGAAAAAAGTCGAATAGTTTAATGGTTGCATAGTTGCAAGATGACAGTTGGGTGACGAGACCTTGGCACAAAGTCTTGTCTCGTACTTTTGTAAAATAAAACGAGCGCGCTGGTAAGGCGCGCTCGGGGTCCGGGTTTTAGAAGAGGACTTCATCTTCATAATCTTCGTATATTGGCGGAGGTCTGTCGATTTCCGTCTTGACGGCTGACATAAAGGCGTCAAAATCAAATTGGGCAACCGTTTGCCACTTTTTACGACGTTTTTTGCTGTAGGGATTTTCTTGGTGTTGATTGTAAGTACCTTCTGGTGGCAGAAACATCAACTTGTCCCATTCATCAACCGGCCCGATAAATATCTCGCCATACAACTTATTTTTATTACTCACTGCTAAGCTGATGCCTCTGTATCTCGGAAACCGATTGCTTTCAAGACGGGTGGTGATTTGCAGTTGCAAATTTTGCGCCGCTTCAGCCAATTTTTGCTTCACAACCTGAGCGATGATTTCCGCTTTTTGAAATTTGTAATCGCCTTGCAGATAACGCAGTTCACGTATCGCTAGGTTGACGAAAGACTGTATCCCTTTCCGCTTTTTCCACTCGGAACGAATGTTGCGCACTGCAGCCACAAACAGTCGTTCTTCCAAATTTTGGGTCATGGCATTTACTCCTGCTGTTTGTGCTACTGTATTAAAATCTACCAGATTTAGGAATAAAGTGAAAGTACGAAGATATTTGCATATTGTGAATTAGTGGTATAATAAAAATATGTTAGAACCTCAAGATATTCAAAAATTGATGGAAGTCCTTGCTACAAAAGAGGATATTCACGGTGTTGAAAAGAGACTAGATGGTTTTGATACTAAACTAAATTGTTTAGATACAAGACTAGATGGTGTCGAAAAGAGATTAGATGGTTTAGATGGTCGTTTGGTAAATGTTGAAGTACAACTTAGTACATTATCACATTCAATAATTTCAATTGATGACAGAATGAATGTATTGGAAGCAAAACAAGATCAAGTAATTTCTATTTTGGATAAAATGGTTGGTCGCATGGAAGCACTCAATCAAGAATATTTAGTACTCAAAGAGCGAGACAATCGTTATGAACGTTGGTTTATGCAAATTGCTGAGAAGGTTGGTGTCACTCTTATTCCGTAAGTTAAATATAATAAACAACAAAGACCACACAAGTCGTGAGGTCTTTGTTCTTTCAGTTGTCTAGAACTCATCTAAATACTTTATATCAGCTCCAAGACTCGCAAGCCGAGCCACGAGGTTTTCGTAGCCGCGGTTGATACTGTATATATTTCGCAGCACGGAACGTCCAGAGGCGCCAAGCATAGCAATAAGAAGAATAGTTGCCGGGCGTAACGCGGGCGGGCAAATGAGCTCGGCTGATTTTAGGGGGGTTGGTCCGGTAATGTAAATGCGGTGCGGGTCTGCTAAAACTGTGTCAGCGCCTAACTTTTCGAGTTCCGTAAAATAGATAGCTCGTTTTTCATACATCCAGTCGTGAATAAGGGTTTGACCAGCGGCTTGTGTGGCAATTACCGCGAAGAAAGGGAGGTTGTCGGCGTTAAGTCCCGGGTACGGGCGCGAGTGGACTTTCTCGGGCGAAGCAATGAGTTTACTGGGTTTAATTTTTAGATCAACCAATTTTGTGTAGCCATTTACCGCGAGGTAGGGTTTTGAAGTTGTATACTGCAAGCCCATTTTTTCAAGCACTAGTAATTCTAGCTCTAGGAACTCAATCGGAGCACGGGTAATAGTGACGGCAGAATTAGTCACTACCGCCGCGGCGATAAAGAACATACTATCGGTTGGATCTTCAGCTAATGTGTACTCAATAGTGGTATTAATATCAGCGACACCAGTAACAGTCAGGGTGGTAGTACCGATACCTTCTATTTTGACGCCAAATAGTTTTAAGAAAACACAAATTTCCTGCACCATGTAGTTGGCGCTCGCGTATTTGATAATTGTCGTGCCTTCATTTAACGCTGCAGCAAACAATACGTTTTCGGTTACCGTGTCGCCTGACTCGTAGAGAATAATTTCTACGGGTTTTTTAAGAGTTGTTGATACTTTAAATTCTTTTTCGGTGGTTTCAATATTGACTCCATAATGTTCAAGCGCGTAGAAATGCGGACGTACGGTTCGACTACCGAGTTTGCAACCTCCTGATTGGGGCAAGCTAAAGGCGGACATTTTATGAATGAGTGCGCCAATGAACATGACGATGCTCCGTGTCTTACGCGCAGCCTCAACGTCAATTTTTTTAAGATCAAATTTCTTTGGTGGCGTAATAGTGATGGTGCTACCGCTCCAAACGATGTGCATACCGATACTTTGCAGTACTTCGATGATGCGGTGGACTTCTTCAATACGGGGCATACGATGGAGCGTAGTGACGCCACGGTTTAATAAAGAAGCACATAAAAGTCCCACCGCCCCATTTTTACTGGTATTGGTTTCAATGGTACCCGAGAGTTTTTTATGCCCATTAATCTCAACATTCACTGTACCGGGCGAGAGGGTAATGAGATTTTTACCGAGGGCTGCACCAATTTTCTTAAACATCTCAGTACTAATGTTTTGAGTGCCTGATTCCAGGCGAGCAATGGCACTCTGTGTAGTTTTTAATTTTTTAGCGAGTTCAGACTGCGTCAAGCCAGCTGACTCTCGTAAATCGGCAATCTTATTTCCAATATTTATCATATATTTAATAGCTAAAACGGTGAATGAAGAAATGAGCGTAGCGATTATTCTGAATTTATGTCCCGATTTTTCCTCCTAAGGAAAATCGCTGGACCGCGCTTCGCAAGATATTTTCCTGACCTTCCTTACAGGAACTGTCCACTCACTCGCTAGTTTATTTCGCATGAAGCTCATAAACTAACTGGGTGAGTCTTGCGAAGTGACATCAGGTCACTTCTCACTTGAATTACATTCGTTTATAACTATTAAATAATATAGCATATCTGCTATATCTAAACAAAATAAAAAATAGTGGAAAAGTGGTAGTGGTGATACACTGGGTACCTTATATGTTTGATAGATTTACTCCTAAAATTGGTATTGACTTGGGAACTACCAATGTCTTAGTGTTTGTTCCTGGACAGGGAATTGTTTTAAATGAACCTTCAGTGGTAGCGGTGGGGGAAAATAATACGGTGCTTGCGGTTGGTGCGGAAGCCAAGCGAATGATCGGGCGTACACCTGAAAGTATTAAAGCCTATCGTCCCATGAAAGATGGTGTAATTGCCGACTACCGGGTAACCGAAGCGATGTTACGGTACTTTTTGCAGAAGGCACTTAGTCGTTACAATATTTTTAAACCAGATGTAATGGTATCGGTGCCCGCAGGCGTAACGTCAACCGAGCGGCGAGCGGTAGTTGAAGCCACCATTAAAGCTGGTGCGCGTAATGCGTACGTCGTGAAAGAACCAATTTTAGCTGCTATTGGGGCCGGTGTACCTATTTATGAACCACAAGGGCATATGATTGTTGATATTGGTGGGGGCACAATTGACGTAGCTGTCATTTCCCTAGGCGGAATTGTAGCAGCGAACTCGGTAAAGTGTGCCGGTAATCGGATTGATGCAGCTATTATTAACTTTGTAAAAAAGACTCGCAATTTATCGATAGGTGAAAAAACGGCTGAAGAAGTTAAAATTAAAGTGGGTTCGGCACTGCCACTGGAGGAGGAGCTCGTGATGGAGCTCAAAGGGCGGGATGTCTTTACCGGATTACCCCGCACCACGGAAATTAAAACCAATGAAGTGGTACGCGCGATAGCAGTAGAGTTGCGGGAGATGATTAAAGCCATCAAAGATGTATTTCAAGATACCCCACCCGAGCTCGCCTCAGATATTATTGACGGAGGAATTATTATGACGGGAGGGACTTCACAATTACGTAATTTTCCTGAGTTGGTAAAAAGACGAACCGGAGTCAAAGCACAGCTGGCAGATCAGGCGTTGTTTTGTGTGGTGAAAGGGACGGGAGTAGCATTGGAACATTTAACCACTTACAAGCGAGCTATCCTTACGAAGCGGTAATTTCACTGCATGGGCGTTGTTGCTCTGCAAAAAATAGCTTTCAACGTAGCAAAAGTACGTTTCAAGTTATTTTTTTTGACCGCCTAGCCCCTACAGCAAAATAACCACTTCGTCTTGGAGTTTTTTGGTAGCTACAGCAAACTTTTCAACCGTTTCATTACTCAGTAAGAAACAAACAATAAATAAACTCGAAATTTTATTTGTTGATTATTTGTATATCTATAGTATTGTACCAACAGAAAAGGAGGGTCAATCATGCCCATTTTAGTACCGAAACAAATCATTCCTATTAACCCAACAATAGTAGCCCCACTGTTCTTCTTGGCTGGTCCAATTAGAGGTGGGGGTGACTGGCAACATCCCATGGCGTGGGAACTGATGCAACATTGTGCTAAAGCACACATTGCCTGCCCGAGTCGTTGGGCTGCTGATCATCCCCTAGCTGAGTATTTCGTGCAGCCGTTCTCTCCCGCTCCCAATCGTCAATTGGTTTGGGAGCGACACTACATGGAGCAGGCGGCTGGGACTCTTAAGACCTGGCATCAAACACCGGGTTGCTTAATTTTTTGGCTCGGGTTGGAGAGTGAGGAGTATCCACATCCTGGTCCCGAGCCGTACGCTATGGATACCAGACGTGAGTTAGGTAAGTTCGCCGCTCTGTGCAATTTGTTAAATGCCCGAGTTGTTATTGGTGGAGACCGCCACTTCTATGGACTCGATGTTATTCTCAATGAATTCGCCGATGCTGCCGGAACTGAAACGTTTCCATTTTATGAAACGATGCACGAGTTGGCAGAGGCTGCACTTATTGTTGCTCAAACGTAGTCGTCCAACTGAAAACAAGCT